>JALUYN010000653.1 GCA_027012915.1 Cellvibrionaceae bacterium | reverse complement strand
CAATAGAGCATTGGAACCACCTGATCCCATCCCGAACTCAGAAGTGAAACGATGCATCGCCGATGGTAGTGTGGGGTATCCCCATGTGAGAGTAGGTCATCGTCAGGCTTTTAAATAGTAAAACCCCATCCGGGAAACCGGTTGGGGTTTTTTTATTTAGGATACGATGTTCTTCTCTTACTACAACGGGTTCATGTGACCTCGCCTGTACCGGGCAGGTTTTTGCTCCTGCAAAACCTGCATACATTACATCCATGTAAATAAGGTACGGGGAGGGGGCCCGAAGGGCGTCGCGGAGCGATTGCGAGCAGCGCTCGCAACCCACTGTAGGTCATCAGCACCCAACTAGATTAAGAACTCCGCCTGGGACTACGTCGGGGCCGGGGGTAAAAAAGAGCGCCGCAGCCGCGCCAAGGATGGCAATGAGAAATTACCTTAGTGGCACCTCTCCCAACCCTCTGTGGGTCATCAGCTCCCAGCTAGATAAGCAGATCAACAGAGCTCAGATAGCAACTCTCCGCACACCGCATCCCCTCGCCCCAGCCTTCCCAAAAACGCATAAACCCATCCCTGGGGCTCCCGCAAGTCTTCCTGACTTGAGGGGTTTGGGAAGGCCGGGGCAAGGCGCTGCTTACATCGTGCAATCGTGCAGAGCTGTTGGGTTGTTATAAAGCCGCGGGCACAAAAAAGCCCGCTAGAAGCGGGCTTTGTCGGTCGGTTCTATCAGCTTAAAACTATTCGAAAAAGCTAACAGCAGCCTCTAGTTCGGCGCGACCTACAATCGCTTTGTTCGCAGGTACTTCCGGATCGGAATAACCGAAGGACATGCCAAACAGAATGCCTTCGCCGTCAGGTATGTTCAGGGTCTCACGCACGGGCTCGGGAAATTGACCCAGCGCTCCCTGGAAACAGCTGCTAATACCATTTTCGGCAAAAAGCAGTGCAAGGCTCTGAGCATAGATGCCCAGGTCAACAGCGCCCATTACACCAAGGTACTTCGGCATGGTAAAGAAAACTGCGTGTGGTGCATCAAAGAACTGCCAGTTGCGTACCATAGACATTTGTCGGCCTTGCTTGTCACTGCGCTCGATACCCATTGCGGTATAGAGCGTATTGGCAGAATCATACTGGCGTTCTTTAAGCACATCTTCGTAGTAAACGTTCCAGTCAAATTCAGGACTCGGCTTTTTACCGGCCATCAGTTCGCCGATCAGCTTATCTTTGAGGGCGTCTTTTATTGCGCCAGAGACAACGTAGGAGTGCCATGGCTGGCTGTTACAGTTGGAAGGCGAGCGCTGTGCGCGAGTGAAGATATCTTCCAGAAGCTCTTTTGGTACAGGTTTGTCAGTAAAACCGCGAGTAGAAACACGTTTTTGCAAAGCATCAGCGACGCTCATTCTCTCTCTCCCTTGTATGTTATTAGCCCTGTCTATGGCTTGATCAAAGACCGTAGTCGGTCAGGTTAGCTATAAGCACGACAGAATAAGCGTTTTCAGGTTATTTTAATAATTGATTTTGATGATTTGATACTATTTGTCTAGATGATAAAGCGCTTTAGCCATGAGCAGCCTCTAAATAAGAACACAATAGTGTTCGGCACACAGCTGCTGTACAATTCGCGCCTTGAAAATTTCGATTAGACCGGTATCTCTTTATGGAAATCAACCCCCTTCTCAATGCCCTAAAAGACCTGCAAGAGCGTACAGACGTTCTTAGGGGGTATCTTTGACTACGCTTACAAGAAGGAGCGTTTAACAGAGGTTGAATTGGAGTTGGGTGAATCGTCCGTATGGGATGATCCTGATCGCGCTCAAGCTCTTGGGCGTGAGCGATCCAGTCTGGAAGAAATCGTAAAAACCATCGAAGACCTGGATCAAGGCGTAGCCGACTGTCGAGAGTTGCTCGAAATGGCAGTAGAGGAAGACGACGAAGACAGTGTCTCAGAAGTAGAAGTAGAGATTGAAAGCCTTGATCAGCATCTGGGTAAGCTAGAGTTTCGGCGCATGTTCTCTGGCGATATGGATGCCAATAACGCGTTTTTGGAGATTCAGTCAGGTTCCGGCGGCACAGAGGCACAAGATTGGGCCGAGATGATTCTGCGTATGTATCTGCGCTGGGGCGAGGCCAAAGGTTTCAAAACAACGTTGGAAGAAGCTTCGGCCGGTGAGGTAGCGGGGATTAAGAGTGCTACCATTCGCTTTGAGGGCGAGTACGCCTTCGGATGGTTGCGAACAGAAACCGGAGTGCATCGTCTGGTGCGCAAATCGCCGTTCGATTCCGGTAACCGTCGACATACTTCGTTCAGCTCTGTTTTTGTTTCGCCCGAAATTGACGACAATATTGAGATTGATATCAATCCTTCTGATGTGCGCACGGACACTTATCGAGCATCAGGAGCCGGTGGTCAGCACGTAAACAAAACCGATTCAGCGGTACGTTTAACTCACGAGCCAACAGGTATCGTAGCCGAATGTCAGAGTCAGCGCTCGCAGCACAAAAACCGCGATCAGGCCTGGAAGATGCTTCGTGCCAAGTTGTACGAACAGGAAATGCTAAAGCGCAATGCCGAGAAGCAGGCAGCGGAAGACAGCAAGGCCGATATCGGCTGGGGCAGTCAGATTCGCTCCTATGTTCTCGACGATCAGAGAATTAAAGATCTGCGCACAAACGTACAAACCAGTAATTGTCAGTCGGTGCTGGATGGCAATTTGGATCAGTTTATTGAAGCCAGCTTGAAAGCTGGCCTGTAATTTAAATTATCTGTTTTTGAGCATTGATATGAGCAACGATAAGCAGCCCCAAGATGAAAACAAGTTGATCGCCGTTCGCCGCGAAAAGCTTCAGGAATTGCGTCAACAGGAAGGCGGTGCCTTTCCCAACGATTTTCGCCCAGCGCATAAAAGCCAGCAGTTGAAAGACGCTTATGGTGAAGAGTCCAAGGAAGCGCTGGAAGAGAAGGGCGCGGTAGTGAGTGTTGCGGGCCGTGTTGTCGCAATGCGTGGGCCCTGGATCGTGTTGCAAGACGTGGCTGGTCGTATTCAATTATACGTTACCAAAGAAGCACGCCCTTTCGCCAAAAAACTGGATCTGGGTGATATTGTTGGTTGTAAAGGTGAATTGCATAAGTCCGGCAAGGGCGACCTTTACGTCAATATGGAAGACTACAAATTACTGACCAAGGCACTGCGCCCGCTGCCAGATAAGTTTCATGGTCTGGCGGATCAGGAGATGCGTTATCGCCAACGCTACGTTGATCTGATTGCCAACCCGGAAGTACGTGACACTTTTAAACTGCGTTCAGAAATTGTCGCCTTTATCCGTAGCTACCTGAACAGCAACGATTTCCTTGAAGTTGAAACGCCGATGCTACAGGCGATTCCTGGCGGCGCTTCGGCGCGCCCGTTTGTTACTCACCACAATGCGCTGGATATCGATATGTTTCTGCGTATTGCTCCTGAACTGTATCTCAAGCGTTTGGTTGTGGGCGGATTTGATCGGGTTTACGAGATCAATCGAAATTTCCGCAATGAAGGTCTGTCAACACGACACAACCCAGAATTCACCATGCTGGAATTCTATCAGGCCTACGCTGATTACAACGACCTGATGGACCTGACTGAAGATATGTTGCGTCAGCTGTGCGAACAGGTAATCGGTACAACCCAGATCAAGAGCACTGTTAAGAATTCAGACGGTGAAGTGGTTCAAGAGACGGTGTACGATTTCAACAAACCGTTTACCCGTTTGAGTGTGTTCGACTCAATTTTGCAATTTAACCCTGATATCTCCGCTGAGGCACTGGCAGATGAGCAGGGTGCTCGCCAGATTGCAGAGCACCTGGATATACCGTTGAAGGATTCCTGGGGGCTGGGCAAGGTTCAAATCGAAATTTTCGAGAAGACTGTCGAGCACCGCTTGGACAACCCTACATTTATCACTGAATATCCAACCGAAGTATCGCCACTTGCACGGCGCAATGATGATAATCCGTTTGTTACAGACCGATTTGAGTTCTTCGTTGGTGGCCGCGAAATCGCCAATGGCTTCTCCGAGCTTAACGATGCGGAAGACCAGGCTGATCGCTTCCAGCAGCAAGTTGCGGAAAAAGATGCGGGTGACGACGAAGCGATGCACTACGATGCCGACTATGTTCGTGCGCTGGAGTACGGCTTGCCGCCGACTGCAGGCCAGGGGATCGGTATTGATCGTCTGGTGATGTTGCTGACAGATTCCCCGTCAATTCGTGATGTACTGTTGTTCCCGGCAATGCGACCAGAGTGAACCACCTGCTTAAATACGATACGTCCAAAAGCCCGCAAATAGCGGGCTTTTTTGTCAGACCGATAGCGAAATGACTCATCGGTTTTTGACGTTATATATCAACTCGAAATTTATATTTGGGTCTAGTACGTTCCTTATTGACTGTGTTCCCATGCTCTTGGAAAGGAGTATGGCAAGGGCGAATATACGCCCGGTGTCTTAGTAAGAGCGAAGAGAGAGAATTCATGAGCTTATTCGAGCAGGAAACTGCGGTTACACGCGTTGGGGATAATCACTGGCGTGGTTGTCTAACAGAGAACTGGTGCGTTGGAACTGTACCCAATGGTGGCTATCTGATGGCAATCGCAGCGCGAGCGCTAAGCGAGGCCTTGCCTCACAAGGACCCTCTGTCCATGAATGGCTTCTACCTTTCGCCCACTGTAGTGGGGGAGTGTGATATTTTTGTAGAGGTTTTAAGTGAAGGTCGCTCCACAACTCAGGCAGTTGCCAAGCTCTATCAGAAGGGTGAGCAAAAAATACAATTTACTGCAGCCTTTACAAGTCTCGACAAACTTTATGGCGAAACCTATATGGAGGTGGGGCCGCCAGAGATTCCCCCGTACGATACCTGCCAGAATCTACCCCAGGCTCCAATTATTACAATGCAGAATCAGTTGATTCAAAAGGTCATACCGGGCACGGAAACCTGTATGACAGGCGGTGAGTTGCATAAGAGCGGTGAATGGAGCGGTTGGATAGATTTTTCCGACTCTACTCGCGTTGATCCTTTTGCATTGTTGTTCTTTTCTGACGCTTTTCCTCCTCCGGTATTTACCTACTACGGACCCACCGGTTGGGTGCCAACTCTGGAATTGACGGTGCAGGTTCGCGCAGTACCTCAGCCCGGGCCATTAAAAGTGCACTTCTCCACCAAGATGCTGACTCAAGGCGTGATGGAAGAGGATGGCGAGATTTGGGACAGTGAGGACAATCTGGTGGCGATCAGTCGTCAGACCGCCAAGTTCAGATTGCCTAAGTAGAGATCTTCAGGCTTTGGCAGAGGGGCGGCTGGACACCAATTCGTACCAGCGCTGAATATTGGTGTGCTTGTCGCTGGGTTTGATTTTGACCACGCGTGCAAAGTCCAGCGCGCAAAGCAGCGTGATATCGGCAACGCTGAATGTCTCGCCCGCTAGATAGGTGTTTTCCGCCAGTTGTTGCTCTGCCAGATCCATAAACTCCACGGCGTTTTTACCTGCCTCTACTCCCCATTCGGCCACTGGTGTCATGCGATCTTTGAAATAGCCTGTGGTATGTTGAAAGCACATGCCCACCATATTCATAAAGTTGAGCTCTGCGCGGCGCTGCCACATTTCAATTTGGGCTTTTTCCAGGGCGGTGCTGCCCATTAGTGCAGGTTCGGGGTGGGTTTCTTCAAAATAGCGACAGATGGCGATGGTCTCGCCAATGCAGGTGCCATCGTCCAGTTCCAGAAAAGGGATCTTGGTGGTGGCATTTTTGATACGCATCTCCGGGTTCAGGTTTTCTCCGT
>JALUYN010000652.1 GCA_027012915.1 Cellvibrionaceae bacterium | reverse complement strand
ACAACTTTATCTCGACGCCCTAAATCAGCCACAAGGAATGATTCTAGTCACAGGTCCTACAGGATCAGGCAAGACCGTCTCTCTTTACACGGGTTTGAATATCCTCAATACACCGGAAAGAAATATTTCCACCGCAGAAGACCCGGTGGAAATCAACCTGGAAGGTATAAACCAAGTCAACGTCAATACCAAAGTAGGCCTCACGTTTTCAGAGGCACTTCGCTCATTTCTCCGTCAAGACCCAGATATCGTTATGGTCGGGGAAATCCGGGATCTGGATACAGCATCTATCGCTATTAAAGCCGCCCAAACCGGCCACTTAGTACTGTCTACGCTCCATACTAATAGCGCCCCGGAGACGCTGACCCGCTTACTAAACATGGGCGTGCCTGCCTTCAATGTAGCCACCTCTGTAAGCCTCATTATCGCGCAGCGACTGGCTCGAAGGCTTTGTCCCGAGTGCAAAACTCCTGCCGAGGACATTCCCGATGAAATACTTAGCGAAGAAGGTTTTGACGACATCGGCATCCCCCGTGAAGAGTTGCAACTATTCCATCCAGTGGGATGCGACAAATGTACCAATGGATACAAAGGTCGAGTTGGGGTTTACGAGGTCGTCAGAGTAACCGATGAAATCTCGCGCATCATCATGGAAGGCGGAAATGCGATACAGATCGCAGATGCTGCAAGAGAAGCGGGCTTTAATAACCTCCGAGCATCAGCTTTAAGAAAAGCGGCGATGGGGCTTACAAGTCTTGAAGAAGCCAACCGCGTCACCAAGGATTAATAACTAAGGAAAACTACTATGGCCTCGGCAACAAGCACAGAGATCTTTGTCTACAAAGGCACTGACAAAAAGGGCGCCAAGATTGAAGGGGAAATGTCCGGCACCAGTGTAGCCTTAGTCAAAGCGCAGCTAGTCAAGAAAGGGATTAATGCACGCAGCGTTCGAAAAAAACCCAAGCCTCTATTTGGGAGCATGGGAAAATCAATATCCCCCCAGGACATTGCAATCTTTACGCGCCAAATGGCAACAATGATGAAAGCTGGCGTCCCACTTGTTCAGAGCTTTGAAATCGTAGCCGAGGGCTCCGATAACGACAATCTGAAAGAGCTGATTTTGAAAATCAAAGATGATGTCGCCTCCGGTAGTGGCTTTGCGACCGCTTTGGAAAAACATCCCAAGTACTTTGACGAGCTATTTTGCAACCTTGTTGACGCGGGGGAACAATCAGGCGCCTTGGAAACAATGCTGGACAGAATTGCCACATACAAAGAGAAGACCGAAGCACTGAAAGCCAAGATCAAGAAAGCCATGACCTACCCTATAGCCGTTATTGTAGTGGCTCTAGTTGTAACTGCAGTACTTCTAGTGAAAGTTGTCCCACAATTTGCAGATACGTTCACCGGGTTTGGAGCAGAACTTCCGGCATTTACCCAGTTTGTAATGAACATATCAGAAGTTATGCAAGATGTTTGGTTTGTGGTGCTAGCCGGAGCAATTGGAACGGTATTCTTATTTGGCTACCTGAGAAGGACCAACAAGACCTTTTCAGACAACGTCGACAAAATAACATTGAAAATTCCTGTTGTCGGCGGAATTGTTTACAACTCTATCGTCGCTCGCTTCGCGCGCACACTGGCAACCACGTTTGCAGCCGGCGTCCCATTAATCGACGCACTCGAATCAGTTGCTGGAGCGACCGGCAACTCCGTATACCAAAAATCGGTTCTAAAAATTAAGGATGAAGTTGCGACTGGTCTTCCTTTGAACAGGTCACTCAAAACAGAAGGAATTTATCCTACAATGCTCGTCCAAATGACTGCGATCGGCGAAGAGTCTGGCGCGCTGGATGACATGCTTGATAAAGTAGCAACGTTTTATGAAGAGGCCGTAGATAATATGGTTGACAACCTCACGTCACTCTTGGAGCCCATGATCATGTCAGTGCTAGGAGTACTTGTCGGTGGCCTACTCGTGGCTATGTACCTGCCAATTTTCCAGCTGGGCTCTGTCGTCGGATAAGGCCACTTAAAAAGCATGCATCATATATGAATAATATTATCCTAGCCGGCCAAGACGCCGGCTTTCTTGTTTTCGCAGTTACGCTACTCGGTCTAGTGGTTGGTAGCTTTCTCAACGTCGTCATCTACCGCATTCCGGAAATGATGCAACGCACCTGGAAACAGGATTGCTGCGAGCTTCTGGAACAACCGGTGGAAAAGAGCGAGCGCTTCAATCTGGTAACGCCCAACTCTCGCTGTCCCGACTGCGGCACACCAATTAGGCCCTGGCAAAACATTCCGGTACTCAGTTACCTGATACTCGGCGGTAAGTGCGGCCATTGCAAAACCAAAATCAGCGCTCGCTATCCGGTTATTGAAGCAGTCACTGCAGCGCTTAGTGGTTTTCTGGCTTACCATTATGGCCCCACTCCGGAGCTGGCATTCACCCTGCTACTGACGTGGACTCTGATCAGTCTGGCCATGATCGATATCGATCACCAATTGCTGCCCGACAGCATGACACTGCCATTGATGTGGCTGGGTATTGTAGCGAACCTGAACGGCGTTTTTGTTTCACTGGAAGAAGCTGTTCTTGGGGCTGTTTTTGGCTACCTGTCACTATGGTCTGTGTATTGGCTGTTTAAGCTGCTGACCGGCAAAGAAGGCATGGGCTTTGGCGACTTCAAGCTATTGGCAGCTCTGGGAGCCTGGATGGGCTGGCAGGCCTTGCCATTGATTATTATTTTATCATCGCTCGTGGGAGCCGTAATTGGCATTGCCGGTATTTTAATTATGGGGCGCGACAGAAATGTTGCCATTCCATTTGGGCCCTATCTGGCGATTGCAGGCTGGATTGCGCTGATATGGGGCGAGACTATCACTCAGGCGTATTTGCAATTCTCGGGAATGGCATAAACACCCAAGGGCTCGAAGCAACAAAGCTATTCCAGCCCCCATTTTGCACCGGAAAAAATGAATCTGTCATTGCGAGAAACGAAGCAATCTACGATTCGGGAGATTACTTCGCCGCTTTGCGGCTCGCAATGACGGCAGGATTAATGTGTATATGAGTTTAATTGTTGGTTTAACTGGTGGCATTGGCAGCGGTAAAACTGCCGCGTCTGATCACTTTGAATCACTGGGTATCACTGTTGTAGATGCTGATTTGGCATCGCGGGTTGTGGTTGAAAAGGGCCGGCCGGCACTGGAGCAAATTGCCAATCACTTCGGCAGCGATTTTATTACCGACGACGGAGAATTGAATAGAGCTCGCTTGAGAGAGGAGATCTTTGCTTCGCCTGAAGCCAAGCAATGGCTGGAAACCCTGCTTCACCCGCTGATTCGAGAAGAGATCCAGAGCCAACTTCAGTCGGCCCAGTCGGATTATGTAATCCTTGTTTCCCCTCTACTTATCGAGACTGATCAACACCTGCTGGCGGATCGGGTTTTACTAATTGATGTTCCCGAAGAATTACAATTGCAGCGCACTATGGATAGGGACAGCAATTCTGCAGCGCAAGTGAAGGCGATTATGGCCAGTCAGGCCAGCCGGGAGCTGCGGCGCAGTAAGGCGGATGATATTGTGGTGAATGATGGGTCACTGACTGAGCTTCAGGCAAAGATCGAAGGACTCCATCAGAAATATATGGGCTTGGCATAAACCTGAGAGTGATTGTTGGGCTTCGCTGCGCTCAACCCAACCTACGTGATACTTTTTTTATGGTTACTAAGTTAAATTGTTCGACTTGCCAGAAAGAGCTCGAGTGGAGCGACAAGTTCCCCCATCGGCCATTTTGCAGCGAACGTTGCAAGCTGATTGATCTGGGAGAGTGGGCCAGCGAGACCCATAAAATAAAGGGACCAACCTTGCCGATTGATCCCAATATTCTGGATGCCGATGATTTCTATTTTGAGCAGTAGCGTACCTGCAAGAGATTGCTTCGCCCCTTCGGGGCTTATTGCCACTGATGGCATGTATGCAGGTTTTGCAGGAGCAAAAACCTGTCGCAATAACGACGGCTTTAAGTTAACAGCTTGTCGATAATGGCCACATTGGCTTCGGGAAAATCATAGCTGCGCAGCTCTTGACGCGGCACCCAACGCACCTGCTGCCCTTCGTTGCCCACAGGCTCACCACCAAACTGATCCACCACCCAGATATCCAAAAATACGGACTTGTCACTATAGTCGTGACGAATTTCCATAAACGGCTCTGCGGCCTCAACCTGGATAGCCAGCTCTTCATTCAGCTCTCTAGCCAGGGCATCGCGAACGACCTCTCCCTCATCCACTTTCCCGCCAGGAAATTCCCAAAGCCCACCCTGATGCAAATGATCAGGGCGCTTCGCGATGAGAATATTGTCGCCGCTGTCGCGTATAACTGCGGCGACTACGTGGATACGCTTTTTTGCCATACTAGGTGCGATACTCTGCATTGATCTTAATATAGTCGTGAGAGAGATCCGTTGTGTAGACCGTCTCTGAAACTTCACCACGCCCCAGATCAATGCGAATCAGAATATCCTCCTGATCCATAACTTCCTGGCCAGCCTCTTCGGAATAACTGGCCGCGCAGCCACCATTTTCAACGATCAATACATCATCGAGCCAAACCTTAATGGGCTTGTCGTCGAGATTTTCCACACCGGCGTAGCCAATAGCCGCAACGATTCTCCCCCAGTTAGGGTCCGAGGCAAACAGCGCGGTTTTTACCAACGGAGATTGGGCAACGCTGTAAGCAACCTTTAGTGCCTCTGCAGTATCGACCGCAGCATCCACCTGCACTGTCACCAGCTTGGTAGCGCCTTCACCATCGGCCACAATGTTCAGAGCCAGCAGCTTATAAACCGCAAATACCGCATCGCGTAGCAGGGAATAGTATTCGCCTTCAGCTTCGGTGATGGTTGGTAACTCGGTCTTGGCAGAGGCAACCAGAATACAAGAATCGTTGGTAGACGTATCGCCATCAACCGTAATGCGATTAAATGACTTATCGGCAGCCTCTCGCGACAACTGATCCAACACCTCCTGACTTACCGCAGCGTCTGTTGCGATATAGCCCAGCATGGTCGCCATATTGGGCTTGATCATTCCAGAGCCCTTGGCAATACCATTCACGCGTATCGTTTCACCTTGATACTCAAACTCGGCCGCGGCACCTTTGGGACGGGTATCCGTTGTCATTATGGCCTCAGCCGCACTTTGCCAACCACTTTCGGTCAAATTGCTGAGCGCTTCAGGAATGCCACCGAGCAATCTATCCATAGGCAGCGCCTGACCAATAACACCGGTGGAAAAAGGCAGCACTTGGCGCGAATCTACACCCGTCAGCTCAGCTATTCTTGAGCAGGTCTCTTGAGCATCCTGATAGCCTTGATCACCGGTACAGGCATTGGCGTTCCCCGAGTTGGTAATCAGATAGCGCGTATTGATCTCGGCCAAGTGCTCTTTACACACAGTGACTGGGGCAGCGCAGAAAGCGTTCTTGGTGAACACACCGGCAACTGTAGCCCCTTTAGGCACCTCAAGGATCATCAGATCTTTCCGCCCGGGAGTTTTAATCCCCGCCGATGCCGTGCCTAGACGAACACCTTTGACCGGGGACATTTTAGGAAAGGGGTAGTTGCCGACTGCCATGTTGCACCTCTTAAACATAAAGGGGTCGGAGTAGGTAACCCACTGCGACCCCGAGGTCATAAACAATGACCCAACCTATAGTTAAATCACAGCTTACCGTGACATTGCTTGTATTTTTTGCCTGAACCACAAGGACATGGATCGTTGCGGCCAACTTTGACGCCTTCGCGGACAAACGGCTGTGACGCTGGGTCT
>JALUYN010000651.1 GCA_027012915.1 Cellvibrionaceae bacterium | reverse complement strand
CTGCTACCGAATAGGCGACCACATAATTCCCAGTGACTTTGTTAATGGATTTAATACATACGTCGGCACGCTGGCATGGGTTCTGCCAGTTCACTGCGTTGCTGTCGTTGAATGTATGCATTTCTAAATCCAGGGTTTAGAGCCCATTGTGTCAATGAGCTGCGTTGATGTTTTTTTACAATAGCGCGACAGTTTTTTCTCTGTCAACACTACGTTTTATGGTGTTATTTGGATCAAAATTTATTGTGCAGCAATGTACAGGGGCAGGTGCAGGGCGAGCGAAAACCTTTCGCTGAAAATTAGCAAAATTAAAGCAAAAAAGTAGCGTCGGTTTTTGTGAAATCACAAGAACCAAATTGGTTGTTATAGCTCGGCAATATTCTTATTCCATAATATTCTTCATAGGCTTATCCATTTTGTTTTGGCGAAGTGCTCTATCTTCTTTCCAAATTTCACGCATAAAAAAACCCGGAGGTTTTGCCTTCCGGGTTTCAAATGGATCTGCGGTGAGATCGATTGTTTTCCTGGAAGGCGACGCCCTCCAGAAGGAGCGCGTTTTAGATTCGAATACTCTGTTTCAGACACACAGAATTCTGCCAGCCAACAATGACGTTGACAGCGGCATACTGAGATTGAATGTTGAAATAGTTCATAACTTCAAAAATTCTGTCTAAAAGGGTTTCGTAAAACGGCTAAAATCTGAGCGCAGTATACGGGCTTTGCAGCTGAATAGAAACGGTTTGTGCAAAAATTATTCGGCGCGAAACTGTGCTGGACTGATTCCTGTCCACTGTTTGAAAGAGCGGCTGAACGCTGCGGTTTCGGAATAGCCCAATAACTGAGCCACTTCAGTAATGGTCAACTCGTTTCTCTGCAGATACTGCCGAGCCAGTCCTTCGCGAACCTGTTGCAGCAACTGTCGAAACGATGTGCCTTCGTCGGCCAGATGACGTCGCAGCATGCGACAACTGAGATTGAGTCGCTGGGCAACGGTCTCGGCGCTCAAAAACGGTATGCCGCCATGGCGCAGCACCGTCTGGGTTTTCGCAGACCAGGAAGTGTCACCCTGATCGTATTGCCGCGATACGACTCCCAGCTGTTGTTCGCTGTAGTGTTGCAGCTCGGGATCACTGCCCACGGGCTTTACCCGCAAGTCTGCTGATCGGAAGACAATACTGGTTTCGCTCTGTTCGAAAAACAACGGGCAGTTGAAGTAGCGCTGATACACAGAGAGATAAGGTTGCTGGGAAAAATCGACGTTAACATGCAAGGGGGTTGGCATGACTTGCTTGCCTGCGTACACCCAGCTGGCGCGTGCCATCATGAGCCCCACTTCAAGAAAGTAGCGACGCAGTTCCGGCAGCGATTGCTCAATGTCTCCTGCGTTTTTATCTTGCAGGACTCGCCGCAATAAATCGTCGTTGGTGTTAACAATTAAATTGGAACGATTATCTGCTTCGATCAGAGTGAAATTCCAAGGCAACTGATCGGCGCTGGGGAGCTTGTGCAATTTGCCCAGCCCCGAAGCCACGGAAGGCGCTGAAATCATGGCCAGACCCAATGGGCCGAAATCCGATGGCCGCATTTGTGCGCCAATGCGCAACGCAACACCGGGTATGGGCGACATGCTGTAGATGCGGTACACCATGTAAATGCCGGTTTCGATAGGCAGCTGGAAATCCGGTTGGTGCAATTGGCTGAGGCTGATGCCGGTTTGCTGCAGCAGGGAATCCAGATTAATGCCCTGACGCAGACCGCTGACAATAGCCTCGGCGACGAATCGGGAAAACAGGGCGTTATAGGAATCCATGAATCATACCCAGGTAGCTGACAATGGTTACTCTATGGTATGCGCTCTAAAAGGGCGAGTCCCGAATTCATCAAGCCATTTGGCCAAAACCATCAAGCACTGATTCCAGTCGGGCGCTACAGTGAACACCATGCCCTGTGCGCGAATGTGATGACTTCTAAATGCATCACCCCCGCTCACTTCGTCATTCCCGAAGCTAATGACACTGCCTGAATACAGATATCACGTACCCGGGAGTGGTTAGCACTTACTGCAATTGAAAACAGTGGAAGGAGTATTACTAATGTCATTACAAGGTAAACGTATCTTTATTTCCGGCGCCAGCCGTGGCATCGGTCTTGAAATCGCCAAAGCCTGTGCTAGAGATGGCGCCATGGTGGCCATTGCCGCAAAGACCGCTGAACCCCATCCCAAACTGCCAGGCACTATCTTTACCGCCGCCAAGGAAATTGAAGAAGCCGGTGGTAAGGCCCTGCCGTTGGTGTGTGATATTCGTTTTGAAGAATCAGTGAATGAGGCCGTTGCAAAAGCTGTCGAGGAATTCGGCGGCTTGGATATCTGCATCAACAATGCCAGTGCCATCAATCTCAGCGGCACCGATCAGATCACTATGAAGCAGTACGATCTGATGCATCAGATCAACGGACGCGGCAGCTACCTGGTGACCAAGGCGTGCCTGCCGCATCTGAAACAGGGGAATAACCCTCATGTACTGAATTTGTCTCCGCCACTGGCCATGTACCCGAAATGGTTTAGCCAGTTCCCCGCCTATGCCGCAGCCAAATACAACATGAGTCTGTGGGTGCTGGGAATGGCCGAAGAGTTCAAGCAGTTCGGCATCGCGGTTAATGCCATCTGGCCTCGCAGTTATGTGGCGACCTCGGTCAGCATGGCTGTAGAAGAGGGCAAGCCGGAAAACCAGAACGCCCGTAAACCACGCATTATGGGTGAAGCCGCTTATCATATCCTCAAGCGTCCGGCGTCTGAGTTTACCGGCAACTTTTGTATTGATGATCTTGTTCTGGCCGAGGAAGGTGTCACCGATTTTGAACAGTATCACTGCTGTCCCGGCGAACCGCTGCTGGCGGATCTGTTCTTGCCGGATGATCTGCCGCCGTCACCGGGTGGCGAGGACTTTCTGACCTACTGAGCACGGCTGAAACTGCGGGCTGCGATGCCGGCTTTGTGCTGACAGATACAGTGCCGGGGATTATACTCAAATCACATCGATTCCATTTAATCCCTATAGAGTATGGTGGCATATGCGCAAAACAGGCGGGCGCTTTTTACTGCTTGGCATGTTGTTGTGGCTGCCGTTTGTGGTCCAGGCTGATCACAAAACACTGCATGTGGTGTTTATCAGCCCCGGGCATGCCTCTAGTGATAACCCCACCGGCCACTTCTGGCCGGAGGCCAGTGAATTTGCCAATGCGGTGGCCGAGGACTTGGGCATTAACCTGGAAATCCTTTATGGTCAGCGCGACTCTTTCAGAATGCAGCGTCTGCTTAAACAGGTTATTGAACGTCAGGAAAAACCCGATTATCTGTTGCTGGTTAATGAGCGTTTCGCCCTGACGCCCCTGTTTGAGGAACTGGACAGCGCCAAGCTTCCATTCTTTCTGGCCTATAACCATCACAGCAAGGGCACGCTTGAACAACAGCCCAAACCCAGGAAACACCACAAGCACTGGTTGGGTGCATTACTTCCAGATAACGAGTACGCTGGATTTCGCCTTGCAGAGTTATTGATTCAAGCGAACGACAGTGGGCCGGTGAATATTCTCGCGTTTCAGGGCGATAACGTAACTTCAGCTGCTGTATTGAGAGCGCGCGGGTTGCGGCTGGCGCTTAAGCAATTTCCCAGGGCCCGGCTGGTGTACAGTATTTCCGGTGAATGGAGCTACGATATTCCACACAAACACACAGCCGGATTATTGCGTCGCTATCCACAAGTGAATGCCATCTGGGCTGCCAACGGTGCTATGGCACTTGGAGCAATCAACGCAATGGAGTCTATTGAGGCAAACTCATCACTGCCGGTTGCGAGTATCAATTGGGATGTCACCGAGATCGAAGCTCTGCAACAGGAAAAACTCTATGCTTCCGTGGGTGGCCACTTTATGACCGCGGGTTGGAGCTTGATTCTTTTACACGACTATCATCACGGTTTGGACTTTGTCTTTGACGGTGGTGCCTATCAGCAGCGGCGTCTATTCGATGCGCTTACCCGTGAGAACGTACAGCAGTATTTGCCGCTGTTACAACGCCCCGATTGGAGAGCGCTGAATTTTAAACGCCTGTCCAAGCACTACAATTCAGAGCTCGAGCGCTATCGCTTCAGCGTGATGGACCTTAAATAACTCTGGTTTTTGATTCTTGGTTTCTGGTTACTTCTATTTCCGGTCTCTTTTGTCGCTTTGGCAGGTTTTGCGTGGTCCGCGCTGTTTCATTAAGCTTCTTTACTTGATCTCATAGACGGGTGCCTTTTTCATTGCAAGGTTGTATAAGTCACTCAATTTTTGGCTATTTGGTCCCGGCTTTATGAACAAAAAATCCGATTCCAGACGAACTGGAAAAATCCTGTGGAGTGGTGTGGTCTTCGGCGGCCTGTTCACCGTAGTTGGCATAATTGCTTTTTTCACGGTTGTCGCTCACGAACTCTCACGGTTCAGAATCGACTGGATGGATGTCATGGCCAGCAGCCTGTTCCTCGTGTTTTTCGTGGTACCTGGCGCTGCTCTGGTGCGTTGGTCATTGAATCGAAAGACAGTGGTCGATTTGATTGCCCAAGCTCGCGATGAGGGTGTTCCCAGTGAGGAAAAGCGTCTGTATCGGGTGTTCTATATTATCGCTGCGTTTCTTAGTGCTACCGCTGTCCCCATTCTGATTGGCGGGATTATTGAGAAAAAGTCGGGCCCCATGGCCATGTTGCTGTTTTTGGTGATTGCCGCCGGATTTCTCTGGGCGGGCAAAAGACAGCGGCGGCGTCACGAGGCCATTGGTTCGACACTGTTGCAGTTGGATCCCGTGCCAGGTCGTATCGGCGGCCAGCTAGGTGGAAGTTTTCGCTTGGGGTCGGCAGTTCACGTGGGCAAGATGATGTTGAGGCTCAGTTGTTTGCATACCTATACCAGCGGCTCAGGCAGCAATTCGAGTACAGAAACCAGTGTTCTATTTCAAAAAGAAATGCGGCCCTACACTGAAACCGGCCCTACTGGTGAGACTGAATTGCGATTCCTGTTTGATGTGCCCGACAAACTTCCCGAAACCGACGAGGCGGGTTACCGCGGCAGCATTCACTGGGAGGTGAGGTGTCAGGGCACAATCAAAATGCGCCGTACCGTCAACGGCAAACCGGCGGACTTTTGGTTGGAATTCAAAAGGCATTGGCGTGTGCCCATGTTGTCTGGAAAAGAGCTGTCTGGAAAAGAGCTGTCTGGAGCAGAACTGTCTGAAAGAGAGTTGTCTGAAGGAGAGAAATCTGCAGGAGATTTCTCCGAAGAAGATCTGTTTACAGAAGAGCTATTCGCAGAAGCGTCGTCCCGAGAAAAGTCATCTGCTGTGAATGTTCCCCAGGAACACTTGCAACAAATTTCAGAGGAGGCGCTGGCCGCTTCACGTTCGAGTCTTGAGCAGCAGATCGATGTGCGCAATGAACAAAATGTACTGCACATTAGCAGCGAGCCGGGTCGCCACAAGTCCATGTGGCAAGCGTTTGGCGGCTTCGGTGTGGCGGTGCTATGTGTTGCCGCTTTTTTAGTGTACCAATACAGTTCAGGCAGCAATGTGCCATTGATTATGGTGCTCGTATTTCCGGTGATTGGTTTGGCTTTGACGGGCTTGGGGGTGTACCTGGCGGGGCGTGGCCTGGAAACTCGTATCGAGGGCAATCAGGTGCACACTTTACGCAGTCTATTTGGTAAAACCGTGTATCAACGCCGGGCGGTGCTGACGTCGGCGCAGCAAATGTGGGTCAAGAAAACCATGAGTTCACAATCTCAGGACAAAACACTCACCGAGTATTTCGCGCTCTATAT
>JALUYN010000650.1 GCA_027012915.1 Cellvibrionaceae bacterium | reverse complement strand
CAGGGAACACAGAAAAAGGGAAATCAGCAGATTTTTCATATTTCGGATCGACCATCAATCAAAGACAATATGATACATCATATCATTAAAATCATAAAATAAACCGAAATAGCTGCACTGCTGGCAGCAGGCAAGCCACCAGCTTCTTCAAGACGGCAGTTTGAAGCGATTAAACCTCGAAAGTATGCAGGCGCTCCAGCAAGGTCGATACGTCAATTCCGGAAGCCAGGCCCAACACCGAAAACGTGTAGAGGTAATAACCTTGAAGGTCACCATACACTTTCGCACCGGCAGATTTTATGGACGCCGTGCTCTCATAGGGCAGATTAATATTCTCTTTGGGGAACGCCCCCATCAGTACCTCAACGCTGCCGCTCTGTTCCTGCAGGAAAGCAATCAGCTCGCTGTTGCTTCCAGCAGCACCTGTGCCACTGTGGTACATATCCACCACTAGCACATCACGCTGTGCCACGGCGGCTTCGAGAAACTGTCGATCTATACCCGGGTAAAGATGAATATAGACCACCCGCTTTCTCGCTTCAGCAATGGCATCCACCGAGGGAAGCTGTTTAGCTCCCAGGTATGGGATCGATATCGAACTGAGCGAGATATCGTTGGACAGACCGTTCTTTGGAGAAAACTCTGATACCACATGATCGTACGCAGCCCGGAAGAACACTTCATCGAACGGCATAGGCTTTAGCGCCGCACCGTTGAGAATGTTGGCCTCACTGTTGTAAGCGTTGGAACGAAATGCCACAAACACTCCGCTTGAAGGATGCGGTGACAGGGAAAACTCGATGGCCGACAACAAGCTCAATGAGGTGTCTGAAGCTGGATGATCCGGGGCATAGTAGGCGCCGGTAAAACAGATCTTCTTGCTCCAGAGGTTAGCGTAAGCCAATGCAGCCGCCACCGAGTAGATCAATGTATCGGTACCGTGCGTTACCACGATGCCATCCACATCACTCTCACAAGCCTTTAGAATTGACTGCAGGATCAACCCCCAGTCTTCGGGAGCAAAGTCCTCGGAATTCTTGTTCACGGGTGAATCCAGCACCACGGAGCAGCCCAACTTGTTCTTGGCGACGTCAATCTCTCTGACGATGCGCCGAGAGCTCATATCCACGGCAACCGAGTCCGTATTGAGAATAGAACCAATGGTTCCGCCCGTAGTAATAACCGCTACTTTTTTCAAACCCAAAATCCAATCAATAATTACTTGAGTTTAAAGCTCAGTTCCAATGTGTACTTATCGCTTAAATGTGTATCCAACAACTCTGCTCGGGAGTACTCTTCATACCGGCCACCCCTGTGCTCATTCAGAGTATGACTGATAATCGTCTCGGCATAACCGGCCAGAAAGTACCCAAAATAGATACCATCCTCACCCTCGAACAAGCCTCTTAGGTGATTGACGATAACCTTCACAGTATCACCCTTTTCAATGCGGCACGCCAAAATTCCCAGCCAGTGGCACTATCGTATTCAGCCCACTGATCCAGTTTTTCGGCCATGGTCAATTTTTCCCAGTTCGACCGAGCCCTGCGCGATGCCACATCATCGTTGTAAATATGCTGCAAGCGTTATGCAAAATCGGCACTGGCTTCTCGGCCGATATCGTTCAACAACAAAGAGGCGTCGACATTGTCTATGGTCTGAGACATCCGCGCGAGCATTGCTTTGAAGGTGGTGACCCTGAAGGCAATATTTGGTTCACTGCCATTATACAGAGTCCCGCGATTATCGTATTTGAAGTTCTGTTCCAGAGCCCGAAGCTTGCGCTCAAACCGCAAACGATCACCGGAAAACACCGAAACCAAAACAAAATAGGCAACTACGATCACCCAAAGTCCGTGCTCCTTGATAGCAGGGCTCTCAAGATCAATCGCAATTTCTGGCGGCAACTCATTGTTGAGCACTACCAGACCACCAACGGCGGCGGCGACATAGCCCGCCGCGCGCAGCACAGGGGTGTTTTCCCAGACATCCAGCAGGACATCTTTGAGCTTCTGAAATCGTGTCGACATATCGCTCCCTAACCTGTCATGACCGATGCCTTTAGTTAGCGCCCCTGGTCTCAAGTGGTAGGCAGCTTACCCTTTGCTGGATTATCCATGCAACCGAACAAAACGCTGAATCAGCGAGTCGCCATAAAGACAGCAAGTTATTACCCGTATAGGCCCATTTCATACTCCCAACGGCGCTCAAGATATAGTAAAGTTGTTCGCCTTATAACCAACGATAACAAAATTAAGCCAAATCAAGAGATTACAGGGAAGTAGAATCACGATGATGCGATCTATCGCCTTCGTTATTACGCTGGGCTTGTCCGCCTGGGCCTGCGCCAAGCACTCTTCTGCAGTGGATATTAGCCAATCCACCAGAGAGTCTATCGGGACGTCCCTGCTGATCATCGAGGAAAACGGCGCGCCCCTGACATTAGCTGAAGTTAGGCAGCAATATGAGCAACACGCATACGACGTTCATACCAACGACGTTCTGAGCAGAGGCATCAATGCTCCTGCAATTTGGCTGATTACCGAGTTCCACAACCCGACACTATTTCCATTAAGCAAGCGCTTAGTGGTAGACACCACTTGGCTGGACCAGCTCGACATATACATTACACACGCAAAGGCCCCCACCGCCCACCATCGCCTGGGCGACAATCTTCCCTTTGAGCAACGCCCTATAAGTAGCCGCCACTTTGCGCTGGATTACGATTTTGGACCCGGCACTACCCGGGTATATCTGCGCATCGACACCCCCGACCCCATGACACTCCCCATCTATCTGATGGACATCGATGACTACATCGGCCAGGAACGCCGCGATGGCTATCTTCACGGCTTTATCTACGGCGTTGTTATTGCCTTGATGCTGTACAACCTGATACTCGCCATCAGATTGCTAAATCCCATCAACCTTTACTACTCGGTCTTTATGCTTGCCTTTCTGGCCATGAACCTTGCTTACACCGGACATGGCTATGCCTGGCTCTGGGGGGATTACCCCAATATACAACGATGGGCAGTGCCCTTTTTCATGGGCTGTTACATGGTCTGGGGCTTATGCTTCGGCGTGCGCTTTCTCAACCTTAAACAGCACATTCCCTGGTTGCACCGATCCATTCTCTTTAGCATTGCAGTGATTGCCTCCAGCCTGCTGCTATTGATAGCCATCGGCGCCCAGGGGCTGGCAATTCACTTTGCCTTTGCCTACATGATGATATTTGCCGCGGGCACGCTGGTATTGGGCGCAATTGCCACCTCGCGCAAACTCCCCTCGGCCAACTACTTTCTGGCAGCAACCCTGCTCGGGGTGACCGGGGCCTTAATTACCACGCTCACTGTGTGGGGAATCATCAGTTACCACCCCCTCGGCTATCTGGCTGTGGACATAGGCATGGCACTGGAAGCGGTACTGCTGTCACTTGCGCTCGCCCACCAATTCAACCAGATCAAAAACGAGAAACTGCAGGCTGAGCGTCTTGCGCGAATAGATCCTCTAACCGGGCTCACCAATCGCCGCGCTTTCGACGAACTGGCCAACCCTATATGGAGCAACGCGGAGCGCAATCATCGCAATCTGTCACTGATAATGATCGACATAGACCATTTTAAAATGATCAACGATGAGTTCGGTCACCCGGTGGGAGATAAGGTGATTCAGGAAGTGGCGACACAGCTGAAACAGCAGTGTCGCGCGGGCGACATATTGGCCCGCTGGGGCGGCGAAGAGTTTTTGCTGCTGCTGCCCGAAACCTCACTGCAGCAAGCTAATCAAATGGCAGAGCGCTACCGCAATCTGGTGTTAGACATTCGCTTTAGCGAGGGGGACATTCAGATTAAACCCACTGCCAGCTTTGGCGTGGCCACCAAAGACGATTATAACGACTCTCTGCGGCGCGTGATTACGTCAGCAGACAACCTTCTCTATGTCGCCAAGCAGACTGGGCGCAATAGGGTATGCGCCCAAAAACCAGTGGAGGAATCCGGCACGGTTGAACCCGAGCAACTTTCGCTGCACCAGGAAGCCTGAACAAAACCCAGGGGTTAGGCCGGCTCAGCCGCCATTGCCGCCTCTGGACTTGCATAGGTACGCGCCTCCACATCACCAAACAACTTCTGCAAAGATTGCGTCAGCTTGTGCGAGGGTGCCAGATAGACCAGCGGCTTGCGCTCACTGTGAGACTCTTTCATCTTCACCGACGAAGGCAAATAGGATTGGTACAGGGGCAGTTCATCGGCGTGCAGAGCGTCAATTAACTGCTGTGGCAAACGCGCTTGACTGTTGTACTGGTTCACTACCACACCACCGATTTCCAACTCCGGGTTATGATCTTCTTTCAGCTCAAATACGTTGTCCAACAGGATGTGCAATGCATGCAGCGAGAAGCTATCGCAGTCAAAGGGAATCAATAATTCTTCGGCCGCGATCAACGCTGACTTGCTGTAGAAGTTAAAGTTGGGAGGGGTATCGATAAAGATGTGATCAAACTCTTCTTCCAGATCCCGCAGTGCGTCGCGCAACTTGTAGATCTTGTAGCGGGATTCCAGATCTTTTTCGATATGAGCCAGCTCGGGACTGGCGGGCATCACATAGAGGTTTTCGAAGGGAGTATCGTGAACGTAGTTGATGGGCTTGCGCGCGCCCTTGAAAAAACCGGACTTCTGACTGAGGTAGTGAGCCACGGTAGTATCACACCATTCCTGATCATCGAAACCCAAATAGTGGCTGCTGTTGCCCTGAACATCCAGGTCCACCACCAGAGTGCGGTTACCCAGACTGGCACTGACTGCTGCCAAGTTACAGGTAATACTGGACTTCCCTACTCCACCCTTTTGATTGAATACCACTCTGATCACAACTGCTTCCCCCAATCGATAGCTATCGCTCAATACTAACCGCTCAAATTAGAATCGGACACCTATAACACACCAGCTTCGAAAGAAAAGTGGCTCAAAACCAACAGAGGGAATTATCAGGCCGGAGCGTCAAATGGCGACCCTGTCTCAAGCGCCATCAATAGGGCGTCTTCGCGCCCCGAGACAGAAGGGTAGTAATCCCTGCGAACCCCAACTTCAACAAAGCCGTGATTCTGATACAAGGCAATAGCCGGTGCGTTACTCTCGCGCACCTCAAGGTAGATACGCTGTGCCGCGCCCTGCAACTCAAGCAGAGACAGCTCCAACAGACGATTGCCCAGTCCACGCCCCTGGAGCGCTGGATCGATAACGCAATCTAGCAGTTCCGCCTCATCCAGCACCAAAGAGAAAATGGTAAAGCCCAATAGGCAATCGACATCGAACAAGCCCCAACAGCGGTGACGAGACAGGGCCGATTCCATATTTGTTTCAGACCAGGGGTGCGAGTGCGCCTTCAGCTCCAACGCCATAACAGAGGGGAAATGCTGAACCGACAGGGGTTGAAGCTGCATCTCCTGACAATTCCGCTCACTGCAAACGCAGCGGCTGCAGCGCTTGCCACACTTGAGCTTTCAGCCCGGGCTGCTGCAACATGTCTGTCAAAGATGGAACGACAATGGCACTGCAGTTTAGATCTTCCAAACGCACAGCCTTGCCCTGTTGAACATCAAGAGATTGCTCGGGATTTTGCCCCAATGGAGTCTGTGCTTCGGGCAACAAATAGTGACAGGCCTCGGCTCCCAGCAACAACAGGAATTTGGCCGGCTGAGCCTCTAGGCGGGCACTGAGCCAAGCCTGGGACATAGCGCGAGCGGCAGTTTCACTGCGATCAAGGAATGCACTCTCTTCCCTCGGCCAACGCACCACCTCCACCTTTGGCAATGCGACACGGGGATACCCCAAGGCTGACAGGATGTTGACCAGCAGCGCATCCACC
>JALUYN010000649.1 GCA_027012915.1 Cellvibrionaceae bacterium | reverse complement strand
ACGCTTCTTCAAAAGCTGCTGGCTTTCCCCCTCCAGCAGCTCTTCATCAGTTTCGAAGACGCAGGTAACCAGAAGGCTTGCGGGAAAATTAGTGTAATCGACCTGGTGAGTCAGCCAGCGAAACCCACTGACGTCATTAAGGCTAATGTCACACACTTGATTCAACACCCGAACAATATTGGCTTCGGTTTTTTTCTGAGTCTTGCTCTTAGGTTTCAACGTCAGATCACCACATCAAATCATCCGGGATTTGATAGTCGGCGTAGGGATCCTCTTCATCATCTACGGCATTGCTTTCCTGACGGGAAACCACACACAGGGAATCACGCTCGCTGATTTTGTCGGCCACCACGGCGGGCACCAGCTCATAATCATCAGCCAGAGTCACGATCGCCAACTGTCCACGCTCCAGCTGACCTTGAACTTTAGCATCCACATAGATTTTCTTGATCTGCTTGCCGTCAGCGAAGTTATAACCCAATAGATTATCGCCACTGCCTTTGGCAACGCGATTGGTTTCAATAAGCTGCTTAATCTGAGCGGCGATGGCCTTACTCTGTGCTTCGGCCTGACGCTCTTCATTAAGCTGACGATCCCGAGCCTGCTTGTCGGCTCGAGCCTTGGCAGCGGCTGTCTGAGCTTCATTCTCAACCGCAGTTTTTGCCTTCTTCTGCACCTTCTGCTGTTTGCGTTTGTCTTTGCTCACCTGCTTGGCTTTCTTAGCGTCTACCAAACCAGCCTTCATCAATTGATCCTGCAATGAGGCCATCTGTTTATCTCCGTAGTTCCCACGCCCTGCGAGTTCATCGCCCCGGGCAATGGAGCGATTTTACCCCAAAATACGCCAAATCCGACAATATTATAGATTGTTAAAACTCTAACATTCTTTTGGCACTAGGGAACCTCTGATCAAGTCTATAGCTGCTCTGCGTGACCTGAAGCGTGCATATGCAAGGCGCACTTCGCAGCTAATGGCCATAGTCCTTGGCAAGAAGTGCAACGCCGCAGATGTGCGCTTCAGGCCTCGCCCTTCGGGGCTTTCTGGCTGCACCGCACTCTGTGTTGCAACTTTTCGACAGGCCCCGGCATGCCTTCAAAGTTGCGCCTTGATTGCGTCACAGCCAGAAAGCCAGAGCTGCCATAGACTTGATCAGAGGTTCCCTAGCCTTCTTGTTCTGATCTACAAGCGACTAGAGAGAACCAACACTCCCAAACTGGCGAACCGAGCTTACGAAGAAGCTATCGATATGCATGCAGGTCCCAAGTATATGGAGAGGCGAGATATAGAAGTACTTCTGAAAAGTTGCTTTACACGCGCAAGCATTCTGCAATCAAAAAAAAGGGGCAGAGTAACCAACTCTGCCCCCTGACGCTCACCGTGTCATTAGCTGTTACTGGCCAGGTTTAATACCAAGATGTGCCATTGCTTTAGTCAGGAACTTCTCCGATTGCTTGGCACCGGACATCAGCTCCTGCTGTGTAGCGGTATCGTTGATTTTGTCTGCTGCGGCAACCACGTTCTCCGGAGACTGATCTTCCTGAGGCAGGAAGATACCATCGGTTTCATGGATGCGAACACTGGCATAACCACCACCACCTGCGGCCAGGATATAGCGGTTAGGTGAGTCGTCGTGACACAGAGTCAACGCGCCTGCGGTAACCGCTTCCGGCGCCAGCATTTTCAGAATTTCTTCTGGCATCAGATCTTCGGTCATGCGAGTGCCGGCAGTAGGCGCCAGAGCATTCACGCGAATATCATACTTGGCACCTTCCAGAACCAGAGTATTCATAAAGCCGATAACAGCCATTTTGGCCGCACCGTAGTTGGTTTGACCAAAGTTACCGTACAGACCGCTGGAAGAGGTAGTCATAACGATACGGCCATAACCCTGCTCTTTCATGATTTCCCAGACCGCTTTAGTGCAGTTCACAGAACCCATTACGTGTACATCCAGTACCAGCTGGAAGTCTTCAATGGACATTTTGGAGAAAGATTTATCACGTAGAATACCGGCGTTATTGATCAGGATATCAACGCGACCCCACTTGTCCATGGCCTGCTTTACCATGTCCTCGACTTCGTCGAATTTGGCAACGTTAGCACCGTGTGCAATGGCTTCACCGCCCTTCTCTTCAATCAAGCGCACTACTTCTTGAGCCGCCTCAGAAGAAGCACCGCTGCCATCGCGAGCACCGCCCAGATCATTAACTACAACCTTGGCACCACGCTCGGCCAAGGCCAAAGCGTGAGAACGTCCCAAGCCGTTACCAGCGCCGGTGACAATTGCTACCTTCCCATCAAAACGCAGAGTCATTTTTACCTCCAATAAATCTATTCAATCAATCTTAAAAATTACGCAACAAACTGCATGCCGAGCCACTCGGCAATCAGTGCAGGTTTGTCAGAACCTTTAATTTCTACAGTCACTTCGTACTTGGTCAAAAACTGGCCAGGCGCCTTCTCGGTTACTTCCAGCAATTTGCCCACACCACGAATCTCACTATTTACAGCGACAGGGTTCAGAAAGCGTACCTTTTCAAATCCGTAGTTCACGCCCATCTGCACGTTCTCAAACGCCAGCATAAAGCTCTCGCCAAAGTGAGACAGTAACGACAGAGAAAGAAAGCCGTGGGCAATGGTACCGCCGAACGGCGTCTGTGCCGCACGCTCTGGATCAATGTGAATAAACTGATGATCCAGTGTGATATCAGCAAAGGCATCGATACGCGATTGCTCAACCTTCATCCAAGGACTGGGCTCCAGAGTCTTACCGATGTAATCCTGAATAGTCTCTTTGGTTACCATAGTAGCCATGTGTCTCTCCCCTTCGTTTTGTTATTTAGACAGGTCCTGAAAGTTAAGGCCATAGGCCCTTTAAGGCCATTACCTTTGAGGTAAGAGCAACAGAATAGGCAAGCGATAATCGCCATTCAAGTGGCGGTCGCCGAGAACTTCTAACAGAAAAGATTCAAGCAGGCTGCGCTAGCGCACAACCTCTAGAGTAGGCAATCTCTAAGGAACTACTCTCTGCCAAGAGTAAGGATCACTGTCTCACGAGACCAGAACAGCCAGAAGCGGCGGCTTTCGATCACCTGAAACACCACCTGCCAGCCGTCTTTAGCCTCTTCGTTAAGAGTCTCTTCCAACTTGTCCAGGGGCATCCCCGATGCCCCGAGAAAGATGGTGCCAATGGCGCCCTCAGAAACCTGCATTACTTTGTATTCTTTAAACGCCATACACTGCTCCGGATTAATCAACTAAGCAGCCGACACCTCGACTGGCACACCGTTCAGGGCAGCGTTACCAGACAGAGCATCGACAAATTTATCGTCGGTAAGATCATTCATGCTGACCCCACCTTGCTGGGATGCAACTTGCAGCTTCACGCCATCACGCTTGTGACCCCAACCATGAGGCAAGCATACCACCCCTTTCATGACTTCTTCACTGCTGCTGACCGTGGTTTCCACTGATCCTACGCGGGATCTGATGGTGACCGAAGATTGATCTTCGATACCACGGCTTGCCATGTCCTCTGGATGCATCAGCAAGTGCCAGCGAGGCTTACCTTTCACCAGACGCTGAGAGTTGTGCATCCAGGAATTATTGCTGCGCACGTGGCGACGTCCGATCAACAACAGTTCATCGCCGGCTTCCTTTTGGGCCTCGGCGTTGAGTCGCTCAAGATCGGACATTACAAAATCCGGTACCAGGTGAATTCTTGCGTCGTCGGTGCAGAGGCGGTGTGTCAGCGACGGCTCCAGTGGCCCCAGGTCCAAACCGTGAGGATACTCTCGCACCTTATCGAGGGTCAGAGCCATCTCGTGCCCCTGATGCTCGCCGTAGTGCCCATACTGCATACCCATATCAATCAGCGAAGCAGGTTCTGGCAGAGGCTTCACATCAATTTTTTTGCGCTTGGCGATAGCTACACCCAGACCGTTCATAATTTCCCAATCATGCCTGGTCCCCTCAGGAGCCTCAAAGACCACTTCGTTCATACGCGTGATATTGCGCACAGCCAAACGATTGAACGCCAGGTCGTAATGGTCATGCTCTAGTGGCCCAGTCGGCGGTAGAATTACGTCAGCATGACGTGTTGTTTCATTGATGTAAAAATCGATGGACGCCATAAAATCCAGAGATTCGAATGCGCGATCCAGCTCACGGCCATTGGGAGCCGATAGCACCGGATTACCCGCAATGGTTACCAACGCTTTCAATTGGCCATCACCGGGCTCCAGAATATCTTCGGCCAGTGCCGCACTGGGTAGTTCACCGCCAAACTCAGGCAGACCGCTGATGCGTGACTGCCAGCGGTTAAAGTTGCCCGCACCGCTCTCACCTTTAGTGACATAACCAAACGCCGGAGAAGTAATCATAGCTCCACCGTGAGAATCCAGATTGCCCGAGAGAATATTAATAACCTGGATTGCCCACTGGCAGAGAGCACCAAATTGCTGCACCGATACACCCATGCGGCCATAGCACACGGCACCCTTGGCATTGAGCATGCGCAGCGCCAGATCGCGTATGGTTTCAGCGGCAATGCCGGTTTTGCGCTCAGCCACTTCAAGAGATACTCCATCCACCATCTGCTCGACGCTCTCCAAACCATCAACCAGACCACTGAGATGTTTCATGTCTACTTTCTGCTCATCAAGCAGCACACGGATCATTCCCAGCAACAAAAAGATATCGCTTCCAGGACGTACGAAATGATGTTCATCTGCGATTGCAGCAGTTTCGGTTTTGCGAGGATCCACCACCACAAAACTGCCGCCGCGCTTCTGAATCGCCTGCAGACGTTTCTTGACGTCGGGCACCGTCATCAAGCTGCCGTTCGACGCCAGGGGATTACCACCGATAATCAGCATAAAGTCTGTGCGGTCAATATCCGGCACAGGAATACAGGACTGATGACCGTACATGCCCCAGGCCACTAACTGATGTGGCAACTGGTCTAGCGAGGTGGCGGAAAACGTGATTTTGGTCTTCAGCGCTTTGCGGAATACTCCGGCGTGAGTCATGCTGCCATAGTTGTGAACATTGGGGTTGCCGGCGTAAATAGCCACTGTGTCGTCGCCGTACTGCCGCTGCACTCCTACCAACTTTTCAGCCACCAGGTCGAATGCCTCTTCCCAGGAAATCTCCTGCCAGCCACTCTCAATCTTCTTGACCGGTTTGCGCAGGCGATCAGGATCAAAGTGCAGATCTTCCAGAGCCGTGGCCTTTGGACAAATGTGGCCGCGACTGAAAGGATCCTCTTTATCGCCCTTGATAGAGACAATCTCTTCACCGCGAGTTTTGATTTCGAGGCCACAGATGGCCTCACACAAATGACATGCACGATAGTGCACCTGTTCGTTATCACTCATACCCACACCTTATGACAGATTATTCAGTCTGCTTATCTTTGTTTTGTTTTAGTTCAGTATCGACAACTGCCTTTATACAAGCAGCTAATGCCACTGAGTTCAACAAAGGAAGCTACTTTTGTGGGGAAAAACAGACCATTACCAGGGAAGTAATGAGGAGAAGAAATCTCGAGGAGAGAAAGGAGCTCAACCTTGCGGTCAAGCCCCTGAATCACAATTGATTAACCTGCCACGCCCGTTAGAATATCAGAGCCATCCTGGGCTAGCGCCTTACGCATGGCTTCGATCTGTTCCTGACGCATACGCTGCTTGTTGCCCTTGAACGCACGCTTATCCAAGTCTGCCAACCTTTGGGTTTCGGCGCGGGCCACATCCATCAACGCGTCGCCCTCAACCACTTGATCAACCAGGCCTAGTTCCAATGCCACCGCTGGCGAGTAGAGTTCCGCCTGGGTCACCGCGCGCTGCCACACATGCTTTGGAAAACGTCCCTTGGCCAGCTCAATGCCGTAGTGGGGCACCACCATGCCGATCTGAGTCTCATTAAG
>JALUYN010000648.1 GCA_027012915.1 Cellvibrionaceae bacterium | reverse complement strand
TGGCCTGCTTCAGCGGCATGCCCTGGCGCTGGTGCTCCAATACGAAGTCGATAATCAGCAGGGAATTGCGTACAACGATCCCCGCCAGCGCAATCACACCCACCATGGAGGTGGCTGAGAACTGCGATTGCAGCAACCAGTGGCCAGGGAAGATTCCAGCGATACCCAGCGGAACGGCTGCGAGCGCCACGATGGGCAAACTGAAGCTTTGGTAGTACGCCACCAAACACAGAAAAATAAATACAATGGCGAGCGCCAGCGCGCCGAGCATGTCCCGGTAAGTGTCCAGCATCAACCGCTGGGCACCGTCCCACAACAAAGTATAACCGTCCAGGGGATTGGGTTCCTGGGGTAGGATCGTCAGGTTGCCGGTGCGTAGTTTGCTACCATTTGGCAACGCTAACCCGTCCAGCTTGCTGTCCATTGCCAGCACGGCGTAGACCGGAGCTGTACGAATCATTTCGCCAGTGACATAGGTGACGCGCGCGCCGTTTTTATGGTGGATCGGCCGATCTGCTACAGTGGAGTGCACTTTTACCAATTCCGCCAGGGGCACTTTGGCACCCGCTGGGTTGGTGACGTAGGCGCGGGATAGTTGGCTCACATCCAGTTGATAGCGCCGGGGTATGTGCAGTTGCAGTGGTACCGGGTTCTTTTCACCGGGAATTTGAGCTCTACCGAGGTACTCACCCGCAATAAGTCGTCGCAGAACGATTGCGACATCAGCCGTCGTCACTCCAGACAGAGCTGCTTTTTCCCGATCCACCACCAGGCGCAGCTGGGCAACATCCTCCGGTTCGGAATCATTCACTTCTGCCACATCCCAAGTGTTGGCAAAGACGATTTTGACCTGAGCCGAAAGCCAGCGCAACATTTCGCTGTCGGGGCCATAGATTTCCGCGAGCAAATTGGCGCGCACTGGCGGTCCGGGGGGATCTTCCAGCAGCTGCACCGTAGCGCCAGGAAACCTGTCGGCGCGCGCCTGCAGCCGGGGGCGCAGATCACGCACGATGGCCATAGAGGTGAGGTCGCGCTGATCCTTGTGGCGCAGATTAACTCGAACCTCACCTACGAAGCTGCCGGTACGCTCGGCGGTGCCACGAAACAGGCCACTGAAATCTGCCACACCGGACTGACCGATCCACAGTTGATAATCAGCCACCTCCGGGTAGTGTCGCAGTTCTTCTGCCAATTCCCGCATCAGTTGATCAGTGGTTTCCAATGGCGCCGATTCCGGCATATCAACCGTGACAAGAAAGCTGTTCTCGTCGTTGAAGGGCATCACCGTGGTTTCCACCCCAAACCAGGCCTGCGGCCCTTCGGTCCCCGCCGGGCGCAGGAACTGCCAGGCGGGCTGCAGCAAAGCCAGCAGGATACTCAGTACCACCAGCAGCATGGCCCATGACCGTCTTGAACGCCGCGCCAGCAACCCGGTCAGCAGACGATGATAAAACCCACCCAGACCACGATGATGGTCCGGTTCAGCGCTGTGTTGATCCAGATGGGATGGCAGCCAGCGACAAGCGGCCCAAGGCACCACTGTGTAGGCAATCAATAGTGAGGCAGCCATGGCAACTGGTACTGCAAAAGCAATGGGATAGAAGTACTCGCCCATCATCTCGCCCACGATCAACAGTGAACCAAACACAGCCATCACTGCCAGGGTGGCCAGGTTGGTTGGATTGCCAATTTCGCGGGCAGCTTCCACCGTGGCACTGCGCTTGTCTGCCTTGCCAAGATGGGCGTATTTACGATGGACGTTCTCGATCACCACAATGGCATCATCCACCAGCAGTCCCAGAGACAGAATCAGCGCGAACAGCGAAACCCGGTTGATGGTCATCCCGGCCAGATAGAGCGCGCCCAGGGTCAATGCCAGCACCAGGGGCACGCTGATGCCTACAATCAGTGCTTCCTTCCCACCCAGAAACAGCAGTGTTACCAGAAACACGGCCAGCACGGCGATGCCCAGGTGGAGAATCAACTCATTGGCAGCGTCATTGGCAATCTGGCCATCGTTGCGGGTCACCACCAGATCAATGTCTGCCGGCACGAATTGCTGACGCATGGATTCCACGCGAGCCAGAACTTCCTTTGCCACCAATACGGCGTTGGTGCCCCGCTGTTTGGCTACCGCCAAGGTGACCGCCGGTGCATCGCCTTCCTCATAACGGCCAAAGCGGGAATCCGCAGGGCCAAAACCAAAGCGACTCAGATACTGGCGCTCCTGCTCGGGGCCATCCACAATGTCTGCAATGTTGCCCAGATACAGGGGGCGCCCTTGCACCTGATTAACCACCAGTTTTTCCAGATCTTGGGCCGAGGTTAGATACCCTGCCAAAAACACCTGCTGCCGCTCCCCTGACTGCACCACTTCACCCAATGATGCCGACACGTTGGCGGCGACCAGCACCTGTCGCACGTGTTCCAGCGTAATGCCAAACGCCTGCATGCGATCCGGATTGAGTTCCACCCGGATCTGGCGATCCCTGCCACCTTTTACATATACCGCCGAAACATCCGCCATGGTGCGCAGGCCATCGGTCAGACGATCGGCTACCCGCTTCAAGGCGTAGTTGTCATACAGAGAAGACGCCAACGTGACGGTAACAATAGGCACGTCGTCCACATTCATGCTGCGAATAATCGGTGCGCCCGCGTCGTCAGGCAATAACGGTATCACCTCTTCCAGGCGATCGTGGAGTTTCACTAGGGACGCTTCCTGATCTTGTCCCACTTCAAACTGTACGGTGAATTGGGCAACGGAATTGTTCGCCGTGGAATAGAAGTCGTCCACGCCCGAGATAAGACGGATAGCACTTTCCACAGGGCGCACGACCAGTTGCTCGACCTCTTCGGCGGAAGCGCCAGGTAACGATACCTGGACCGATGCACCGGGAATCACAATTTGCGGGTTGTCTTCCCTGGGTGTTTTGCTCAGTGCCAGCGCACCCAGGAACAGGCAGGCCAGGATCAGCAGCGGCGCCAGTTTGGAAGTTACAAATGCATTTGCCAGCACAGCGGCTATGCTGAAGGGAGACGATGATTGGGTCATAGCAGACTCACTCTCCGTGCTGGGACATTGCCAGTGGCTGAATCGAATCGCCTTCTTTCAGACTGGCTGAGGGTGATGCTACCACCCGATCATCCCGCTGCAGGCCAGCATTCACTTCCACTTGCTCAGGCCATTCACGCTCTAAGCGCAACCAGCGAAAATGCGCCAGCCCATCCTTGTCCACAACGAACACACCCTGCAAACCGCCCCGCTCCACCAACGCAGAACGCGGTATTAACACATGATCTGTCTGGCCCAAATCAAACTGGGCTCGACCAAACATGCCGGGCATCAGTTCCGCATTTTCTGGCAGGGAGATTTTCACCGGATAACTGCGGGTCACCGGATCACCGGAACGCACCACTCGAATCACAGTGCCGGATAACGGCTGTCGCAAAGCGTCCAACTGCAATTGCACCGGCATGCCGTTCTCGATCAGGCCAATGTGCTGCTCCGGTACAAAGGTTTCGAAAATCAGTGCTGAATTCGATTCCAGGGTGAGAATGGGCTCACCCGGCACCAGCAAGTCGCCGGCCCTGACATTGAGGCTGACTACGCTGGCCGCAAAAGGACTGCGAATGCTGGTGTAATCGCGCTGTGCCGTGGCCGTACTTAATTCGGCCTGCGCCTGATTGAGCGCCTCGGTGGTGGAGTCCAGCCTTAAACGCGCCTTACGCAGGTCGCTCTCGGAAATACTGTTCTGCTGATACAGCGTTTGAAAACGCTGCAGATCAGTCTGCGCATCCTTCTGTGCTGCCAGCGCCGCACTCACCACGGCCTGGGCTTGCCGGATAGCGCCTTCCACATCAGCGGCATCCATTTGCGCGAGCAAGGCGCCCGTCTGCACCTTGTCTCCTTCTTTCACTTTGAGCTGGCGCACATAGCCGCTCAGCCGGGACGAGATTTCGATCCGCTGATCGGACACCACCGAACCGGTGCTGATGAAATGACGCGGTGCGGTCTGATCCAGTTGCAACAAGTCGCTGTAGTGAATGCGCGGGGCCTGGGTTACCACCGTATCGCCCGACTCCCCCTGGCAGCCTCCCAGCACCATTCCACACGCAATTAGCGCGCACTTTGTCAGCCGGATCATCACATCACTCCCGCTTTTAGCAGTTTCAGAATGTGCTTGACCAGTTGGGCGGTTGCCTCGGCTGGCGGTTGATATCCGGGTAGCCACTGTCGTGCCACCTGGGTTTCAAATGGAAACACCATCAATCCCATGACTGACACTGTCAACATATGTCGCTCCTCATCACTCAACGTGACAGGCAGAAGATCGGCGACACTGCGAAAGAAGGGCTCAAAGAGACGCTCGGTCATCTGGTGGGCACGGGTTTCGTCCCGATCCAGCGCCAACCACTGCATCAGGCGCTGGAAACTGGGCACATTCACCAGCAACGCTACAAATGCCGAAATAAACGCTTCCAGCCGAAGCCAGGGATCAGGCTCTGACGTTTGCGGATCCGGCAACAACGGCACAACCCGCTGGGAAAAACAATCTTCTACCACGGCCAGGAACAGCTGCTCTTTGTCTGGGAAGTGGTAATACAGGGCGGCGGTGGTCAATTCCGTAGCGGCCGCTACCTGTCGCATGGACACCCGATCAAACCCCGCATCCGCGAACAGGGGTAAGCACTGCTGCAAAATGCGCTGGCGCGTGACTTCTGCGCTTTCTTTGGCCATAACGGGTTCCCACAACAAGTCTTTCCTTCATACTTAACGAACGTTAGGTAGAAGTCAAGCATTTCAATGGGAAGGGAGATGAGAAAAAGCATTTGAACTACAAACTATCAACCTATGTTTTTACTCTATTTTTACTTTTCTCTTTGGGGTTCTAGGGATTTTCCGTCCAAAATGCGTATTTTTGCCTACCGTGAACACCCATTTTCCCCAACCGTGAACACCAAATTTTCTCAACTGTGAACACTGAATTTTGTTTAACCGTGAACACTTTTGCCGTCAGGCAAAATTCGGTGTTCACGGTAAGCAAAATTTCTCTGTCGTAGAGTTACACCGTTTATTTACCCCCCCCTCTTGCAGGCTACGGCCATGTCCGTAACCTCCGCTCCCTTTGCCTATCCATTAGCCACAGGGAGCACCCATGACTACCACGAGGGTCACTATGATCAAACTGAAAGAAATCCTGCGTCTGAAGTACGAGGCGCAGCTATCCCTGCGGCAAATCGCTCTGTGCCTGAGCTTGTCCATCGGCGTCATCTCAAAATACCTGCAACGGGCTGAAGCGGCTGGCCTTGGATGGCCGCTGCCTGAAGGTATGAGCGATAAGGAGCTGGAAGCCCGATTGCAGCCAGGACGCACCGGAAAAGCCTTGTCCGAGATGATGGAACCTGACTTTGTAGCAATAGAGCAGGAACTGAAGCAAAAAGGCATGACACGCCAGCTGCTCTGGGAGGAGTACGCTCAAACAAATCCCGACAACCACTACAGCTACTCGCGCTTTACGGTGCTGTTCAAACGCTGGCGGAGCAAGCAGAAGCTCTCCATGCGCCAGCAGCACCGGGTTGGTGAAAAAGCTGTTTGTGGATTACTGCGGGCCAACCATGCAGGTGATCAATCCTGATACCGGTGAAGTGCGCGAGGCCCAGGTGTTTGTTGCCGTGCTGGGGGCCAGCTCGTACACCTACGCCGAAGCCACCTGGTCACAAACGCTACCAGACTGGGTGGGCTCCCATGTCCGGGCCTTTGAATTTTATGGCGGTTTACCGGAGGTGGTGGTGCCCGACAATCTGAAAAGTGCCGTCAGTAAAGCCTGTCGTTACGACCCGGACCTCAATCCCACTTACCAGCAAATGGCTGAGCATTACGGTGTTGCGGTTGTGCCGGCCCGTCCTTACAAGCCCAAGGATAAATCC
>JALUYN010000647.1 GCA_027012915.1 Cellvibrionaceae bacterium | reverse complement strand
GCGTTCAAATCCTACAGCCAGCCTTTACTGGTACTGACCGCGGTTCCCTTTGGCTTTATGGGTGCCATTATCGGCCACCTGATCATGGGGCGCGAGGTGAGCATGATGTCGATGCTGGGCTTCTTTGCCTGCGCCGGCGTCGTGGTCAACGACAATCTGGTACTGCTCGATCGTATCAACCAGCTGCGCAAGAGTGGCCTCAGTGCCCATCAAGCAGCACTGCAGGCCGGTCGCGACCGCTTCCGCGCCATCGTACTGACGTCGATCACCACCTTTATCGGGTTGGTCCCCATAATGGCTGAAACCAGCATTCAGGCCCTCTTCTTGATTCCCATGGTGATTTCACTGTCATTCGGGGTGCTATTTGCTACCACGGTCACACTTATCCTGGTGCCAGCCCTGTATATTGCCAGTTGCGGCATTGCAGAGTATTTTGCACGCCCTGAAGAACCCGAGCCACATCCTTCAGGTTGAGTGCTCGCGGCCCCGAACCGACTCAACGCGTAAAGCACCATGATCCAATCGCTGAAACACATTCCGTTCTATACACTGCTGGCGCTAATCGCCCTGCCGGCCAAAGCACTGGATCGTTTCAGCGCAGCTACCTACTCAGAGTTGAATAAACCGCTGTTCGTGGCTGAATTGTGGCTGGAGGCAGGGGTTGCGGCCGAAGCGCTGTTGCAGGCGGACAGCCCCTTTGAAATACATCTGACTGTGCTCTCCAAGAGTATTGGCCGGCGCCAGTTCCGCCGCATCTGGCTCGAGGGTGTAGCCATCAATCATGACGCGGAAACCCTAAAGAAGCTCAATCGCCCGCTGACTCAGTTCAACAAAGTCATTAAAGGTCGACTGCAATACGGTGATAACTTCCGGGTGCGCTATACCCCTCGCGGAAGCACTGTTATTACGCTCAACGACGTCACCCTGATGAGTAGCCGCAATGATGGTTTTGCCTCTGTACTGCTGGGCAGCTGGCTTGGAGCAGTACCCTTGTCCGCCCAGTTTAAGCAACAGCTGATCGATGGCCGCAACGACCCACAGATACTCGACCTCAAGGCCCATCTCAGCTATTCAAAGCAACGGCAGCGAGAAATTCGACGCTGGATTGAGCCGGCACGCGTCGTCAGCGTCAGCAAAGCTCCAACAGTGGTCGCCGCAGTTGCAACCAATCATCAGGCAGAGAGCCACAAAGATCAGGTGAGTCTGGACTCCCAAAGATTAACCCCAACTCAGCTGGCACACTTACCGCCGGCCCACAGCGGCATAAAAGCCAGCAGTGCACCTGAATTTAAAGAGAGCGAGCTCACTTTCGCCATACGCCAGCACTACTACACTCGTCTGAGTCGCCATCTGAAACAATACCAGACCACCCCGTATGCGGCTTTTCAAAAGCGCTGGCAAGGCGAAGTCAAACTCTGGATTGAAATTGATCGCCGCGGAGAGGTGATAGAAACGAACATTTTGCGCCGGGATCGACGATCATTGTTTAACGACGACGCACTGGCCACGCTAGAGCGCGCCCAGCCCTTTCCCCCCATACCGGAAGCACTGCCAGACAACAGCATAGGCTTCAGCGTACCACTGATCTATTCGCTGCCTCGCTGATTCTGCTGCGGACAATAAAAAACCGGAACAGGGTCCGGTTTTTTGAAAGAGATATGTTACGGCCTCAGAAAGTTGCCAGCGCCAATTTGAATAACATAACGCCGAGCAGCAAACAGGAACCCATATAAGCCACAAAACGGTGCATTACGCGGTTGTATGTACAGTGAATCACACTGTGTATTACGCGCAGCAACACAAAGCCCCAGGCACAGTTGAGCATCATCGCATCCACCGAATTGAGCATGGCTGCACACAGACACACCACGTAAAACAACACCGGCGCTTCAAACAAGTTTTTGAAGTTATTGGCCGGAGCGTTAACATCATCCGGCAGCAGCGACAGAGTTTGCTGAGGGGTTTGCATTTGTTCGGCGTCGATTTTCTGGCCTGCCATATAGCTCAGACGGCGAACAAACAACACCACCCAGACCACCGCAGTCAGCAATAACATGGCCACCACTGGCTGTAATATTTCCATGTGCATCAGCGCACTCCTTCAGCGAAATTAACAGGCCCGAGCGCAGCCTTAATTGGGGCGAATAACTTTAAAACGATCACGGTCGCGATCGTATTTGTCCGACACCTGCTTGTACTGCTTCTGACGTTCACCGAGCAGATCCTCGGTGGAAGCCAGCTCTTCTTCAAGGCCGGCAATGGCTTCCATTACTGCCTTGGGCACATCAGTGCCTTGACGCTCGTGGTCAGCGGCCGTGGAGTGCTGCTGCGCAATCTGCAATTTGATACTGCGGGCATTGCCCTCAAGAATGGCAATACTGCCATTGAGCTCCGCCAGCTTGCGCTGTTTCGCGGCCTCCACATCACGCACGCTGCTGTAGCGACGTTTTAACTCGCTATCCCAAGCTTCGAGGCGCTTCGCTTCTTCCTGGGCGAGGCGCTGACGCTCGGCCTCTTCACTACTGACAGCCGGCGCCACGACCCGAATCACGTCTCCGCCAAGAGTCACCACCTCATAGCCTTTTTGTGCGTACTCTGGGGGAATGGAGTGTTCAATAACGCGATTGCCCGACTCATTGATATAGCGATAGTAAATCTTGCGCGGCTTTTCCTTCTCAGCCGCAACAACCTCCGGCGCAAGCATTACGATGGGCAGCGCACAGAAAACCACACCCACTATTCGTTGTAACAACATCTATGACTCCAAAATTCAGCGATAGCCGCCTGCTTATACGCCGTACTGTTCTCGGTAGGCGCGAATGCGCTCCACCATATCTTGTTGTCCGGATTGCTCTTCGAGATAACTGATGATGTCATCCAGTTTGATAATACTGACTACCGGAATACCATAGTCACGCTCCACTTCCTGAATAGCAGAAAGCTCACCCTGACCGCGCTCCTGGCGGTTCAATCCGATCAAAACCGCGGCAGGCTTCGCGCCTTCCGCCTCAATAATAGACATCACTTCGCGCACAGCCGTTCCCGCCGTGATGACATCGTCGACAATCAAAATACCACCCTGCAGGGGCGCACCGACCAAACTGCCGCCTTCGCCGTGATCCTTGGCCTCCTTGCGGTTGAAGCAGTAGGGCAGATCGCGCTGGTGTTGCTCAGCCAAAGCCACCGCGGTAGTGGCCGCCAGCGGAATACCTTTATAGGCTGGGCCAAACACCACATCAAACTCCACGCCACTGTCAACAATGGCATCGGCGTAGAACTTACCCAGAGCGGAAATCGCCGCGCCTGTCTGAAATTTGCCCGCATTGAAAAAGTAGGGGCTAGTTCTACCTGATTTAAGGGTATAATCACCGAAGCACAGGGCTTGGTGTTCAATGGCCAGCTGAATAAAGTCGCGCTGGTATTGCTGCATGGTAATATCCTGTAAATGATCTAACTTTAATGAACTTCAGTTTTCCGGGCATGCCGCTCGGTTGATCGGCTGACAGCACAAGAAAACAATAACGAATGAGCAAGTATGATACACAGTACTTCCGCAGGGAGCTAACATGCGGATAATCAGTCTTTGCGTAGATGGCATACATCAGGCGGCACAACGGGGGCTTTACGACTGGCTTGCGGAGCAGGATGCCGACGTTATCTGTCTGCAAAATCTCAAAGCGCAAGAGTACGAGCTGGATGGAGATCCATTTCACCTCGACGGCTACTTTGCCTATTTCTTTGATTCCGGTATTGAGCACACCAATGGTGTGGCCATCTACTGTCGCCAGCAACCCAAGGCGTTGATTTTTGGCCTCGGCTTCAGCAGCGGTATCGACATGCAAGGCCGCTACCTGCAAGCCGACTTTGAACAGATCAGTATTGGTTCACTGCTGGCACCTGTTGCCACTGCAGACAGCGATTCCATGGACGTCAAAGTGCACTTCTTTGACGATCTTCAAGCCCATTTGGATAAAATTACTCGCAAGCGCCGCGAATTTATCTTCTGTGGCAACTGGGAGATGGCCCACACCCGCGCTGACGTGCAAAACTGGCAGGATAACGACAGTAAACCCGGCTTCTTACCCCACGAACAACACTGGATGACCCAGCTGTTCAATGAGATAGGTTACTGTGATGCCTTCCGTATGGCCAACCGCGACACCGACGAGTACAGCTGGTGGCCGGAAGGCGAGATCGGCAAAGGCGACGGCTGGCGTACCGATTACCAGGTAATCTCCGAGAGCCTCAGCGATCGAGTGGAATATGCCACCATCTACAAGAGCAAATTATTTTCGAACCACCTCCCGGTGATTATCGACTACGACCTCGAAGTGTAGAGATTCCTGCTTGCGCAGGAATAACGTGCGATACCTTTACATCAGGCATAAAAAAAACCGCGGTCAGTGCCGCGGTTTTTTTCACAAAATCAGAGCTTACTTGCTGTTTTCAACAATGTGGTCAACAGCGGCTTTGATCTCATCGTCAGAGCAGTCCATGCACATACCTTTGGCAGGCATGCCATTAAAGCCGTTCAGTGCGCTGGTGTAGAGAACATCGATACCTTTACCGATACGAGGACCCCAAGCAGCAACATCGCCATTCTTAGGAGCACCAGCGGCGCCAGTGTCGTGACAGGTAAAGCACTTGGTGCTGTATACGTCGGCACCGGAACGCGGACCGCTAGGTGCAGCTGCAACAGGAGCCGCAGCACATTCGCTACCCGACATGCACACTTCGCCAACGGGCTTGATGCGCTCGGCAATGCCGCCTTCAACAGACGCGCTAACACCCATAGCCAATGTCATACCCAGACCAGCTGCACACAGCAGACGTAATGTTTTGCTTAAATGACTCACTGTATAAATCCTCTATTTAAATAACCCGCATTTTTAGCTGGCTGCATTATAGACAGAAAACGTAGGGCTAAAAACCATCAAACCGACCTAGGATGCGAGAAAAGTTGGTTTAACAAGCGAAAAGCCGAGCATAAATGGGAACCTGTCTTATTTAGACAGCCACAGTGATAAATTACAACAATTGCGGAAAATGAAAAAAGACGTAACATAATAGAAACTCAGATCAAGGAGGCACCGCTGTGACTCAAGAAGCCCAGGATTTATTCGCCGAAGGCCTGCAACGTCAGTCGGCACGTAAGAAACTCATCGAACTGCTCGGCAAAGAAACAGTACAAAGCCTGCACCAGCGCTCCAATGGCTGGGGCTGGTGGGCAGTTACGTCGGTTTGGCTGGTGGTTATCGCCGCCATGGCAGTGATTGTTTGGGCTCAAACTCAGCCTCTCTGGATTGCCATCCCAACCATCGTGTTTGCCATTCTGATAATCGCCGGACGTCAGCTGGGCATGGCGATCTTGATGCACGAAGCCTCCCACCGCTCACTATTTGAGAACACCTGGCTGAACGACACATTTGCCAACTGGCTCTGTGGCTACCCGATATTTTTGGAAGTCCACAAGTACCGCAAACACCACTTTGTTCATCACGCCAAAACCGGGACCATGGACGATATTGACTACTCTTTGATACGCGGTTTTCCCACCACCCGCGCATCACTGGTACGTAAGTTCTCCCGCGATGTATTCGGCATCACCGGTATAAAAAGCGTGCTGGGGCTAATCCTTATGAACGCCGGCGTACTGCGTTGGACCATGGCCAGTGACCTGGAACGCTTGCCCCGCAATGGCCAGAGCCTTTGGGATTACACGCGCAATTTCTTTCGCGAAGCATGGCCGACATTACTCACCAACCTGGCCTTATTCTCAATCACCGCCGCCCTTGGCCACGCTGAGCTCTATGTCGCTTGGCTGGTAGCCTACCTGATGCCCTATTATCTGTTTATTCGTATTCGCGCTCTGGCAGAACATGCCATGACCGAGCAATGCCCTGATATGCTCAAGAACACCCGCAGCACCAATGCCGGGGTACTGG
>JALUYN010000646.1 GCA_027012915.1 Cellvibrionaceae bacterium | reverse complement strand
TCGCGCCACTCGTTGTTGCTCGTCGCTCGTTTAGAACCACTAAACTCGCTTCTCGCGCCTAGATTGGCGCGATTTGAGACGCAACAGAAGCATCAGAATTAGTGTTAACAGGCCCTAAGGTTTTCTTGAGTTGTTTTTCGAGTTGTAGCGCAGTTCATATGATGCTCGCTTGAGCAGAAAGGTTACGTATCTTGAAACTAGAGCATGTCAAAAACAGTCGTGCCTATGCACGGGCGCTGCGCAAAGCCAAATCCTATGTAAAGGATAGAGAGTCGTTGTTGCGGTTGGCTGAGCGCGCCTGGCTTCGAGGGCAAAAATACCCGGTCGCAGCCATGGCTGGCGTCTGGCAGTCGGCGAAAGATCTGATCCGCTTGGTTAAGGCCTACGCCCGGGGGGAGTACCGTGACGTATCCTGGCAGGCGCTATTGTTGATGGTAACCGCTTTGGTGTATTTCGTCATACCCACGGACCTGATACCCGATATTCTGCTGGGTTGGGGCTTTGTTGATGATGCGACTTTGCTGGGCTGGGTAACCACTTCCTGCAAGGCGGAGATCGATCAGTTCCTGCAGTGGGAAATTAAGAAGAAGAGAGAGAATATGCGGCAAGATGAACCGGTAAAGACACACTATGACATTAACGGCGTTGGACTCAACGTGTATGAATGGAAAGGAGAGGGTGACCCGCTTCTGCTGTTTCATGCTACAGGTTTTCACGGTCGCTGCTGGGATCAGATTATTCATCGTCTGCCTCACGATGCTCATGTGTTTGCGGTAGATGCTCCCGGACATGGCCTCAGCGAAAGTCCCCAGATGCCTTTCACATGGGACGCTTTGTCCGAGGATATGGCACAGCTGGTGGAAATCCTGGATCTGGATAATATCTCGATCGTAGGCCATTCCTTCGGTGGCTACGCCGCGACTATGGTGGCTGCACGTATGCCTGAGCGGTTCAAACAGGTGATGTTGCTTGATCCGGCGATTCTGGATCCTGCCCTACTGGAGCTAATTCAATCCATGGAGGAGATGGAACATCCGGTGGCGCGGCGTCGCAACAAGTGGATCTCCGTGTCGCAGATGGTAGATGCCTTTGCTCAGCGCGAGCCCTACAGTGAATGGGATCGTCAGGTGCTCGAAGATTATTGCCGCTATGGTTTGCAGCCCAGCGACGGCGAAGCTGAATTTGAATTGGCGTGCCCGCCACTGGTGGAGGCAGAAATCTATGTTCAGTCTGGTTGTGGCAGCGCCTGCACTGAGGCGGCCAAGGTGACTGCTCCTGTACAGATCATTCGCGCCAGAGACCGCCGTGAAGACGATCCACCGTTTGATTTTTCGCCCTCCCCTACCTGGTCGACATTGCATACTCTGTTCAAAAATGCAGAAGATCACCAGCTCAAGGACATGTCCCACTTTTTCCCAATGGAACAACCCGCTAAGCTTGCGCAATTGATTCAGCAATGGCGGGTGGATGGCTCCGTAAACTGGCCCGGATGATACATCAAGGGGCGTTCGCCTATGGTTACCGAGGATCGTGTTGCGCAAATGAATGACAGGAACAAGAAGGGCGTCAACAAAACTCTTCCCAAGGCCTCGGTAGTTCTGATAGTAAGCGTCTATATGCCCCCGTTGGCTTGGGCAGAAGTCGCCGGCGCTGAAATGGCCAGTTGTCTTCAGCAAGCAGTTTTGTCGGCGCCAGAAAAGACCACGGTGGCGGAGTTGAAACGAAGTTGCGCTTCTCAACTGGTGATTTCATCGCAAGCTTCTCCCCAGAATGTTGATCGACTGCGGATGGCGAGACGCTTTCATCATGAGCGTCACCTGGGGCAGAGTCCCTATGTGATAACACCGCACAAACGCAACTATTTCATGCCGTTCAGCTACGTTGAAACACCCAATGAAGCCCCCTACGAGAATCTTGTAGGGCTTGTGGCTGCCGAAGACGAGCTCAATCACGAAGAAGCCAAGTTTCAGCTGAGCTTGAAGGTTCCAGTAGCCGAAGGGGTGTTACTGGACGACGATGCAATTTTCTTCGGGTTTACCGTCAAATCCTTTTGGCAGATGTACAACAGCAATTTGTCTGCACCCTTTCGGGAAACCAATTATCAGCCGGAACTATTCTGGGTTGCGCCAGTGGACTGGAATCCATTCGAAGCTGATGCCAGCTATTTAAGGGTGGGTATAGAACACGAGTCCAACGGTCGTTCATTGCCTCTGTCGCGCAGCTGGAATCGGATCTATACGGACTTCGTGTGGGAGCAGGACAACTGGGCGTTCAGCTTTAAACCCTGGTACCGTATTCCAGAACGTGAGAAAAGCGATGCCAACGATACCAGTGGTGATGATAATCCCGATATCGAGCGTTACCTGGGGCACTTTGAGTTTACTTCTGTCTACCATGGTTACAATCACGAAGTGAGCCTGATGCTACGCAACAATTTACGTGCAGATAACTTTGGTGCCTTGCAGTTAGACTGGACTTTTCCTCTGTGGAAACGCTTTCGTGGGCACGTGCAGTATTTCAACGGTTATGGTGAAAGCCTGGTCGACTACGACGCCAAAATAGAGCGTTTGGGAATTGGTATTCTACTGACTGACCTGCTTTGAATAGCTTCTCTGCCAGCCCCCTGAACAGGGGGTATTGACTGTGCCGTCACCCGGGCCGATTATGTGCTGTTGAGATTCGGCCTCTAGTAAGGACCCAATGGACACGATAAGCAGTATTTTGGTGGTGGAAGACGAGCCCGCAGTGCTCGAGTTGTTGGCGCTCAAAATTCAGCAGGGACTCTCCGATGTTGAGCGTATTTATAAGGCGGCAGATCTGAAGCAAGCCAAAACCGTACTCAATTCCGAGGATGTGGATCTGGCGCTGATTGACATCAATTTGCCCGATGGCAAAGGGCTATCACTGCTACCCACATACAGCTCACCGCCTCACAACGTGCAGTGCATTGTGCTGACGGCCCATGATGATGATGACTTTGTATTTCAAAGCTTGCGTCAGGGGGCCAAGGGATATCTGCTGAAGAACGAACCCATTGATACGATCATCAGCCAGCTACGCGGTATTGTGAATGGCGTACCGCCCTTGTCGCCGGCTATCTCACACAAAATACTGAGCTTTTTTAACAAACCGTCGGAAAACAACGAAACGGTAGTACTGACTCGCCGCGAAGAAGACGTGTTGACGTTACTGGCTAAGGGTTTGAATCGCACTGAAATCGCGGAGGTGCTGTCTCTGTCGCCTCACACCATTGCCGGCTATATTAAGACCATCTATCAAAAGTTGAATATTTCTTCGCGGGTGGAAGCCACTCATGCCGCGATTAAACTGGGGCTTTCCTGATTCTGATAGAGAGGGTGCCATGAAGCATTCGGATGCCGCTCATTACGATCACATCTTTATCGAGTGCTTTCGCCAGTTGTGGAACTACACCGACGACAGCATGTTTATCATGGCCGCGGAAGCCAATGGCGAGTTCAGCTTGTTTGATAGCAATCCCACCTCTAAGCGGCTGATGGGGCTGGACGAACAGTTTTTCGGGCCGGGCCTGGATATTCGTGAAGCCTGGAACGACGATATCGTCGAGAGCTTTTACAAAAACTACCGGGAGGCAGCCCAGGCCCGTGAACCTACGGTGGTTGAACAGCACCTGGCCGACGAAGACGGCAATCCCAGTTTTTGGCATACACTACTGGTGCCTCTCTACAATGACCAGGGGCAGTCGACGTACGTTTGCGGTGTGGCTCGCAATGTGACTGTGCTGAAAGAGGCGGAAAAGTCCGCACGCATTGCTCAGCAGCAGTCGGATATTTATAACAAGGCGCTGTCGCGCATCAACGAAAACCTTGAGGCCAAGGTGTATGAGCGCACGCAGGAGTTGATGCGCGCGAATTCTGCCAAACAGCGCTTTTTGGCCAATATCAGTCACGAGTTGCGAACGCCCCTGACCGGTATTATTGGCAACACTGAGAGCTTGCTGATGGATGGCGTCAGTGCCGAGGAAGTTCGAGAGGCGGCGAGCTATATCCACTCCAACAGTCGTCATCTGCTGAATCTGATGAATGACGTACTGGATATTTCCAAGATCGAAGCGGGCAAGGTGGAGCTGGAGCGCGACTCGGTATGCCTGCTCTCGCTGTTTCAGGATGTGCAGTCGATTATGGCGCCACAGGCCAAGGCCAAAAATCTGACTTTTGAAATTCGCTACCAAGACTCCTTGCCAGAGAGTATTTACATTGACGAAACCAGGCTAAAGCAGATTCTGTTGAATCTGACCAGTAATGCCGTGAAGTTTACGGAAATTGGACGTGTCTATGTGGCGGTCAGCTATCGCGATGAAACCTTGAGTATTGTGGTCGAGGATAGCGGAATTGGTATCAGCCGCGAGCAACAGGACAAGTTATTCAAAGCGTTTTCGCAATCGGATAATTCCATCACTCGTCGCTATGGCGGTACCGGTCTGGGATTGAATCTGTCCATGCAGTTCGCGCAATTGATGGGCGGGGATATCGCCGTTGAGAGCCAGCTAGGCATGGGCAGTCGTTTTACTGCGACGGTGGTTGCGCCTCGCGTATCCGATGCCTGTGTCGATCTGCAGCGGGTTAATGTACGCGAGCCCACGACCGGGCTTGATCAAGGCTTGCCTCAGGTTGAGGGGCGGGTGTTGGTCGCAGAGGATCAGCCGGAAAACAATCGTCTGTTTTGCAGTATTCTGAAGCGAATGGGATTGCAGGTCAGTTCGGTCATGAACGGCCGTGATGCTGTGAGTCTGGTCTCCAGCAGCGCCCCCTTTGACTTGGTGCTGATGGATATTCAGATGCCGGTTATGAGCGGTCTCGATGCCTTGCAGGAATTGCGGGCCATGGATATCGGTTGCCCGGTAATTGCACTGACCGCCAATGTTATGAGCGACGACGTGGCGCGCTATCGCTCGGCGGGGTTTGACGACTATATTTCCAAGCCGTTTGAGCTAAAGTTGTTTGTGGAAAAGGTGCAGAAAGCGGTTGAGAGCAGCGTGCCATCTGACGCCGTAGCGGTTGATACGTCGATTGACGCGGTGCCGGAAGAGCAGGATCTTAAGCAGATGCTGAAAAACCGTTTTCCTGACTATCATCAGAAAATCAGCGAAGCCTGGCACGGGTGTAACCTTGGAATTCTCAAAAGCGAGGTGCACCAGCTCAAGGGTGCAACCTTGCTGTTCGGGTTTGCCGAGCTGGGTGAAGCGTGTCGTGCTGTGGAAGCAGCTCTGAAACTGGATGGCTCTGCGGTATTGAATTTGGTTGCGGTTGAGGCACAAGTGGAAATACTGCTGCGTTTTCTCAGTGAGCCGGTCTGATTGGCTGCACTGGTCAGCTTTCCTTTTGAGGATTATCATAGGGCTATGCCGCTTAAAACCCTTGTTTATTGCCTTCTCTTGTTACTGCTTCACCAGCAGGCGGTAGCCCTGTCCATGGATGTGTCAACGGCAGGCGGTTCCGGTGGAATTGAAGCTCTGAAAACCATCGTTGGTACTCAGGAGGTTAATCGCGAATGTCACGGTGCCGAATATGAAGCATTCGCAGTCGATTCGAACGCCCCGGATCAGTCCTGCGAAGATTGTCAATGTCAGCTGAGTTGCAGTTCCGCGCTGCTGGGTAATTGTATGGGGGTTGCTTCTCACCTACCCGCTGCTCGTATAGCCAGTATGCCTAGTACTTACCGAGATATTTCGATCCTGAATTGGTTGCGACCTCCGATATCTCTCTGATCTATCGGGCTCCCGCTCAAGGGGAGCTGTTTGTTAGCGCTCACAGCTGTGGGTGATCTCCAAATTTCAGAGAGTGATAACTATGAGCAATAAAAATGAACTCGAGGCCATACAGCTGCCACGACGACGCTTTATTCAGGGTGGTCTGTTGGGCAGCTCTTTCGTCGGCAGTTCCGTGTTGGGATTGTCCGGCTGCGCCTCAACGGCAAAGACCTCTTCCTATAC
>JALUYN010000645.1 GCA_027012915.1 Cellvibrionaceae bacterium | reverse complement strand
CACATTCTCACGCATGAAAGAAAACCCTTTAATATCAAAGGAAGGCCCCGAAAACACTGGCACACAAGCATTTACGAGGGCTAGACGCTTCTCCGTTGCGCCGATGATGGACTGGGGCTACATTCAGCAAATCATATATAATTCAATGAGTTACAAAATATGAAAATCTGCGTAAGCAAAATATAAGCAATCATCAAGCGAAAAACATCAAAATTCCGCAAAAAACGATTGACTACCGCGCCGATGGCGCGGTAACATATCAGTCACTGGTCGGGCATATCGCCAAGACCGAAAACGGGAGAAATCCAAGATGTTCAACACGCAAGAAGTTCAAACGATCGAAGCGGCCAAAGCCATTCTGGCGAATGCCCTGAAAACTACCGACACAGCACTCACTAACCCAAGCGCCACTAAAACTTTCTGCCAACTGGAAATCGCCGGTCTGGAGCATGAGGTTTTTGGCGTTCTGCTCCTGAACAACCAGCACCAGCTGATCAAGTTTGAAATCATGTTTCGAGGCACCATTGATGGCGCGAGCGTTTACCCTCGCGAGGTTGCGAAGGCTGCGCTGCTGAATAATGCGGCGGCGGTAATCTTCACTCACAACCACCCTTCCGGTATCACCGAGCCGTCACAAGCTGACAGACGCATTACTGAGCGCCTGTCTCAGGCTTTGGAGCTGCTGGATATCAGAACGCTGGACCACATTATTGTGGGCCCAACAGAAACTACCAGTTTTGCAGAACGCGGGCTCCTTTAGGAGCCCCACTGTGGAGAATATACCATGAGCAATAATCCGAAAGCTTACACAGACAGCCACGCCAAAACACTAGATGCGTTCAAAAACCGCGCCAGTAGCCTGCCCTATAGCGCGTCAGGTTATGACGCTCCTACTCCGGAGGACGTAGGGGAACTGATCAAACTGATGGGATGGTCCCAGAATGACGTGGCGAAAATGACGGGCGTGAATTACGACCCAAAGAAAGGCAGCCCAACAGTGCGCCGATGGAAGGCTCCAGTCGACAAACCAGACCACCGGGACATACCCTATAGCGCCTGGCGGCTACTACTGATAGCAGCGGGCATTGCGCAGATCGACGATGATTTGACTGCAATTGATAAGCGACGAGTCACGCAATAATCGGATTGTCGATCGATTTGTTCATGCTTGAACCAAAGTAAGGAATGGAATATGAAATCAGTAGATTTTGTCGCAAAGCTTAAATCTGCCGAAGCAGATATCCTCAAGGAAGCCGGCCCAATAATCGAATCACGAATTAATGAGCTGGCGAAAGACGCGGGGCGTAACGTGACAGGCATTGAGATTTACATCAATGACGTAACCCCGATTTCGTCAGAAGAAAAGCGGAAAATTGTTTCCCGGGTAACCATCGACCTGGAAGACTGACCCACACAGAGCGTCACTCCCACCAATCGGCCGCAACCTGAGCCCTACAATCGACCAGATCGCGCTGCAGTAACGGCTATTTGGCGCGCATCATTCCGCTTGAACTGACACACTGTATCCTGACGGTGAGTATGAATGGACAACAGAATTAACAACCCACTCAGCAGCAACGCCACTTCGAAAACCCACCAGCGACAGCGGTGTTTCGGCCAGCAGATCAGGGTTACCAGGTAAAGTAATCGACAGCTTTGCCTCAGAGTGATTCAGCGCTTTAAGCTTGGCCTTTGCTGCCTCAGAGGCATCGGCCTGCGTTGGGTATGGGTTGCGCAGCCGAAATACCGGCTCACCCTGCCCTGCCGTCACTTCCTGCAAAGCACCTGACTCAATATCGCCCCAGGACGCAACCACGGAAAGATACCGACCACGATCAGGGAAGGTTGCGCTCCACTTGGTAGCGTCGCTCAGATTAATCGTGACTGCCTCCAGTTTTTTGCCGGATACCGTCTTGGCTTCACTGATCGGAACCATTACCAGGTTGTTATTCGCAACCTTAACCAAAGCGCCCCGCTCTTTGGCAATCCTGGTCAGGAGGTTCATGTCACTTTCGTCGGTTTGATCGATGTGGGCAATCAGGTCTTGTGCGTAATCCGCAGACACTTTGGGCATCAGCTCATGCTCTGCCGCGATGGAACTCACCAGATCGCCAATAGTTACCTGGTCCCAGCTCCGGCTTTTAAGCTCTTTCAAGCCCTGACGCATATCTGCAGCCTTAGCCCTGATCACCATAGTTGCTGGCGGGCCAGAGACCTCAACCTCATCCACAGTGAATTTGCCAAAAGACTTCAAACCGGTTTCTTGGTATCCCAAACTGGCCTCGATCACAGCCCCCTTGCGGGGAAGCTCGAGAACACCGTCGGCATCATCAACACTCAGTGACAGAGAATCAGATTTAAAACCGGCCTGGTCTTTGATCTGAAGCTTTATCAAACGGACTGCAATATCTGCAGTGCGGTCCTTGCCATCAACAACTAATTTAAAAGCAGGTTGCATATCAATCCCACAGCTTTACAGAAGACTTTTCCGGCTCTGCGAGATCTGGCAACTCAATCACAGTACCGGCAGGCAAGCTGTCAGATATATCAGCCAGCCCTTTATTAGCCTCAAGCACCTCAACAATAGAAGACTCCCGGCCATAATGGCGCCAGCATATCTCATCCAGAACCTCACCCTCTTTGGCTCTATACTGCATATTCATCACCGTAAAATATAAGGCTCAGAGAGAAATCGATGCGCCTTGGCTGACCATCTGCCATCAGCACACTATTGGCCTGAGAAGCACCAGCTATGGCCCAATAACCCATGACCTCACCGGTACCGGCCACCAACAGATACGGAATGCCCTTCTCTGCCGCCTCAACCATCTTGGCTACAGAATCCGCCTTGCCAAACTGACCTGGGTAGATGGATCCGCTCAGCGCAATGGTTTGATTGCCTTCGCCAGTGAATTGCTGCGCAGGCTTATTGCCTAAGCGCTGCTGAGAAGCCCAATTGAACTGCCAGTTGCGCTTCAGGTTCTGAAAAGCCGCCGTATCTATTGAGAATGTAAACTCCCCCAGCTTGAGCAATACCTTAGTCATACAGCAACCCTCTCTGCTCTGCCGCCATCTCTCGATCACGCACAGAAAGCTGCCTTCGAACCTCTTCACCAACCATGACTTCATTCATGCCAGGCGCGGCGTTAACGCTGATCTGATTATGGTTTGTGGTCTGGACACTGGTTGAACGTTGAGCAGCGGCAACCTTCGGCTGCACAACTTCGTCAACATTCTCACCACCAAAATACGTGCCGACTTTTTGAATGCCACTGACCAGCTTTCCTATGGGTGAATTTTTCCAGAGAAACTTGACCGCCTTGCCAATAGCCTCAAAAACACCCAGCATAAAGCTCTTCACTTTATCCCAATGGGTAATAATCAGAGTGGCACCAATCACCAATCCGGTGACCAGTGCGCCAATGGGGTTGGCAGCAATGGCCAATCCAATAGCCTTAATGGCAAACAGCAACTTGGTAATCAGTACCCCGCCTACTATCGCGGCAATGGTCCCTAAGCCACCGACATTCTCGATAACTGAACCGATAGATGTGCCAATAGAAATCAAGCCTTCCCGATTCTCGTTGATACCCTGAAGGAAACTACCCACTACAGGCAGCAGAGCAACACCTATGGTGTTTTTCAGGCCGGCCAGAATGGCTTTGGTGTCCGTCAAGGTATCGGTGAACTTTTCACCTTCCCTCACAGCATCGCCACCAATAACATTTCCGGTATCTCGAGCCTGGTTTCGCAGCTCCCTAAGCCCATCCGAGCCATCCTTGAGCATGTTGACCAGATCAACACCTTCTGAGTCGAAAAACTTCATTGCCAGGCGAACACGGTCACCCTGACTTGCGGTACCTTTCATTGCATCAGCCAGCACTTCCATTTGCTGCTCAGGGCTCAAACTGGCGAGATAGTCAGCATTGATACCCAGCTCATCCAGAGCTTTAACCGCCTCTCCCGTACCTTGTGCCGCCTCCGCAACCCGACGAACCATCCGCTGAGTTGCCATATTGAACTTTTCTTGAGACACGCCCGACCGATCAGCCGCATACTGGTACTCCTGCAGAGCCTCAATACCCATGCCCAGCTTGTCGGCCGTCTTGGCTATATCATCGCCACGACTTGCCGTTGATGTGGCCAACGCAAACATAGAGCCCGCGCCAGCCAGTCCGCTCATAGCGGCACTACGAATACCAGGCAAAGCCCCGACGGCCTTCTGCCCAAAACCCTGCATTTTCCTCAAGCGATTTAACTTGGCTTGCTCTCGAGTGATGTCACCGAGGCTCAAGCCCATCTTATCGGCTGCTTTAGACGCAGCCCACAACTCCTTGCGAGTCGCTTTTATCTTCTCCGCGAGCCGCTTATTGCCACCACCGGCTTTCTTCTGTGCGGCCTCCAGTCGCCCCAAGCGACCGCGTAACTGCTCGACACCTTTCAACGATTGGAGTTTTTTATCTGTTGTGCGGTATGCTTTACCTAACTCAAAGGCGGATTTATTAGCCTTTTTGAAGGTTCTGCCAAACGTATTCGACAGAGCCGCACCGACGACAATGCCAATACTGGTTGTTGATGACATAGGAAATCCTGATGATTAAATGGATCAAAAGCAGCGCACTGTGGTTGCTGAGTTTTTTCATTGCAGCATGGATAGCCGCTGTAGCAATCACCCATGCGGGCTACACCGTCGAAGAAACCAATCCAGCCGCATTAACCGCAGCACTCTCGGTCCTTATCGCCCTCGTTTACATCTGTATAAAGCGCACGAGCGCATGGCTACTGTTGTTGATTGGCCTTGGGGCAAGCCTCTAACCAATCCAGAAGCTCTTCAGCCTCCATGTCTTCTATCTCACGCCGCCCCCACCCGGTATGAGACGCTAGGGCAACCACAGCCTGCCTTAGCGTCTTGGGGCTTACTTTAAAAAACCTTCGTATGCCTTACCCAGCTGGGCATAGTCGGCAAGATCCAGTTCTTCAATGACTTCAGGCGCCACATCACACAGATCAGCCAGAAGCTTGATTTCTTTTTCTTCATCACTGCCTTTTCGCTTAGTAGCGGTCAGCTGATCCCGAATTTTTGGCCGGCGCAATTCAAGCTCTCGAATTTCTTCGCCGTTATACTCCACCGGGAATTTCAGTTGAATAATTTCGCTCATCATTCTCACTCAAAATAGAGGGGCCGAAGCCCCAAAAATTAAATTGCGATCGCTTCGCGGATGCCCGCCAACTGATCAACACCGTTGACGATTCGAATCATGTTCTTCACGTCAATTTCATGAACCACGTCACCTGCTACGGTTTCCTTGTAGTAGTGCGGGTTCATTGTGATGGTCAGGTTGGCGACCTCACCCGGCTTCCAGGTACCAGAATCCAGACCTGTAATTGTGCCGCGCATTTGAACCAACACCTGATCCACAGAGCCGTCATCATTCTGCAGCGCCCCCTTGAATGTAAGAGGCACATCGTTGCCAGGAGCTAACCCCCAGAGCTTAAGGACTTCCTTGTCGTAGCTGCCAAGCACGGCGCTGGCTTCCATTTTCTCCATGCCCATATCCAGACCAACAGCGGAATCCATGCCGCCCGCCCGGTAGTCTTCCTGCATAATCGTCAGGTTTGGCTTGGTCAGCTCTAGGACCTTGCCTGCGTAGCCCCTGCCATCAACGCCGAGATTCATATTTTTGAGAATGTTGTCCATTAGCTGATCACCTCTGCAAAGTAGTCATCAACCAGGTGAGCACGGAACGTAATGTGCTCTGCCGGGGTTGGTGGAGTGAAGTCAAAATCGATATACACCTTGCCAGCAGCCAGGCTGGTTGGTGTGTTTAGCTCAGCATCCGCCCAAGCCGTGCCGCCAAGAATCGCACCGATCTGAGTGAGGTGGCGCAGGTAGTTGTTGACGCCCTCAACCACATCTTCCAGATAGGTTTTGGTGATATTGCGATCAACAGCCCAGAGGTGTGCACGCTGAATTGAATCAATGATCAGATCAGCGGTACGCACCACGTTCAC
>JALUYN010000644.1 GCA_027012915.1 Cellvibrionaceae bacterium | reverse complement strand
CTGCCAACGCCGAAGGCGGTATCGATATGGAGACGCGGAGGATCAACACTTACTACGATTTTAATCTCGGCTGACCTGTAACGCCCTTCATTGGAGCAGGCATAGAGATTAGCGACATAAACGTCGGCTACAGCCCTTCCACCACCGAAATCATCGATGATGACGACCGAGCAACCGCATACCAGCGGGCTATCGGCAGTTCAGCAGAGCTCGACAACGAAAACAACCATTAAGGCACATACTCAAAGTCGACATCATAATCGTCATCATCAAAGTCGTCACCGGAGTCATCGCCATCGTTTTTACGACGCTGACGATGCTTCTCGCGCAACACCTCGATGCGCTCACGCGCCTCGTGTTGCATAGCCTCTTGCACAGCCTCCTCGCGCTCCTGAGCCTCGAGATCACCCTTCTCTTCGTCCCAACGCTCCTCAAGATAGTCCATCAACTGACCACACAGCTCCGCCGTCCCCTGCTTGTTGATAGCTGAAATCTGAAAAACCGGCCCTTGCCACTGCAGCCTCTCGATAACTTCCTGACAGCGCTGCTCAACCTCTTCCTCGGGCAACAAATCCACTTTATTCAACAACAACCAACGCTCACGCCCCGCAAGCGTAGAAGAGAAAGCCTCAAGCTCATCAATAATCGCCTGGGCATTATCAGCTGGTGAGCTTTCATCAAACGGACTCATATCAACCAAATGCAGCAGCACTCGACAGCGAGTCAAATGCTTCAAAAAGCGAATTCCAAGCCCCGCTCCTTCAGAGGCGCCCTCGATCAGCCCTGGAATATCCGCCACCACGAAACCGCGATGCTGCTGCACTTTTACCACGCCAAGGTTTGGCACCAGCGTCGTAAAAGGATAATCAGCCACCTTGGGTTTGGCCGACGAGACCGCACGAATGAACGTTGACTTACCAGCATTGGGCAAACCCAGCAGCCCCACATCCGCCAGAACCTTCAGCTCCAGTTTCAAATTGCGCTGCTCACCCTCTTTACCAGGGGTAAACTGGCGCGGCGCACGGTTAACACTGGATTTAAAGCGAGTATTTCCAATTCCGTGATACCCGCCCTTTGCGACCAACAACAATTCGTCATGCGCCCGAATATCGCCCAACACCTCTTCAGTATCGACATCCAGAACTGTGGTCCCAATTGGCACATCCAGAATCAAGTCATCACCTTTAGCACCAGTGCAATTTCGCCCCTGACCAGACTTACCGCTTTCGGCGCGATACTTGGGCTGGTAGCGATAATCCACCAACGTGTTGAGATTTTCATTACCGCGCAGGTACACACTGCCACCATCGCCACCATCGCCACCATCAGGGCCACCTTTGGCGACATATTTCTCCCGGCGAAAACTGACACAACCATTTCCACCGCGCCCGGCGTGAACATATATGGGCGCCTCATCTACAAACTTCATGGTCTATCTCCGCTGTTTCACCGGACAATCCGGACATACAAATATGATAATGACAAAAACACAAAAGCCCCATCATTGACTCAATGACAGGGCTTTGCGGCTGCGCCCCATGAGGCGCATAAAAATCGTCCGCAGCTATAAAGCTACAGTTACGCAGCTACAATGCTAACGAACTTACGATTTTTGGCACCTTTAACTTCAAACTTAACAACGCCGTCTGCCTTGGCAAACAGAGTATGGTCTTTACCGATACCTACGTTATCACCAGCGTGAAAACGAGTACCGCGCTGACGAACCAAAATATTGCCCGCCAGAACAGTTTGACCACCGTAACGCTTTACACCAAGACGCTTACTCTCGGAGTCGCGTCCGTTTCGAGTACTACCACCAGCTTTCTTATGAGCCATTGTTCAAACTCCTCAAATTAACCTTTGATACCAGTGATCTTAACTTCGGTATACCACTGACGATGACCTTGACGCTTCATAGAGTGCTTACGACGACGGAACTTGATAATTTTCACTTTCTCGCCGCGACCATGACTAACAACTTCAGCAGTCACTTTAGCACCATCAACAACCGGCGCACCGATTTTGATGTCATCACCGTTAGCTACCAACAAAACCTGATCGAAATCGATAGACTCGCCAGTAGCCACTTCAATTTTTTCCAACTTGAGGGTTTCACCCTCTACTACGCGATGCTGCTTACCACCGCTTACAAATACTGCGTACATAAATGCTCCAATCTCAGTATTGGACGACACGAAGCAGTAGTCAGTGAGCCTTCCTACATTTTGCTTGGGCTTGCGTCGTATTTACCCGACCCTACGAATCAGGGGCGGCAATTCTACGGCAACCACCGTCAATTCGCAAGCCCAAAAACCGCTAAAACCCCAGAGCAGCCAAGCAATAGCAGCACAGCCGCAGAGCGGCTCGAGTTTTCTTGACACCCCTGTCGACGCCCCATAGCATCACGCCTTTATTTAGAGGCTACAAAAAGCCCTTCGCACCAATCCAATATTCCGTCAAGAAGCCCTATTTATGCTGCCTTTTCACCAAGCCGTCGCCGACGATTTTGAAGCCGTCAATCAACTGATCATCGAACAACTGGAATCCAACGTAGATTTGGTGGAGAACATCGGCCACTACCTGGTGGAAGCCGGAGGCAAACGTCTGCGACCACTGTTGGTACTACTCAGCGCCAACGCCTTGCAGTATCAGGGCAGACAGCACCTGCAACTGGCCGCCATTATTGAGTTTATCCATACCGCCACCCTGCTGCACGACGATGTCGTAGACATTTCCAACATGCGCCGCGGTCGTTTAACCGCCAACGCAAAATGGGGCAACGCCCCGAGTGTTCTGGTGGGTGATTTTCTGTATTCCCGCGCCTTTCAAATTATGGTTGCCATTGGCGATATGGAAATCATGAGAGTTTTGTCCGACACCACCAACACCATCTCTGAAGGTGAAGTACAGCAACTGGTCAACGCCAAAGACCCCAGCGTCAGCGAAGCCAACTACCTGGAAGTAATCTACAAGAAAACCGGAGCACTTTTCGAAGCCGCATGCGATACAGCCGCAATTCTGGGAGGCGCCAGCGATGCGCAGCGCCAGGCATTGAAACAATTTGGTTATCATCTTGGTTTAGCATTCCAACTGATTGACGACGCCCTGGATTACGAAGGCGACCCTGAGACACTGGGCAAAAACGTCGGCGACGACCTGGCCGAAGGCAAACCCACCCTGCCACTGATCCACGCTATGGCACAGGGCACAGAAAAAGAAGCCGAGACAATCGCGCAAGCCATTCGCGAAGGCGACATTGGCATGCTTGATGCAGTTGTTACTATCGTCAAGCAGACGGGCGCACTGGAATACACTCTGAAGTGCGCCAATGAACACGCCCAGAAGGCCATAGACCAACTGCAACTGCTTGAAGACACCCCTTACCGAACAGCAATGGAGCAACTGGCAAAGTTTTCCGTCGGCAGGGATCACTGAGGACCGCCAAACACTACGAGGCCAATGAATGACGCAGGATTGCGCAGTGACCGCCCCGGCCAGGCAACGCCTGGCCGACCACAAACACCAATGGACTGAAACCCTACAGAGCCTGTTTCACAACGACGGCCAGCGCGCTGAACGATTTCACGCCGAGTGTGGCGAGCTCTTTCTGGACTATTCTAAGTCACATATCACTGAGACCACCCGCCAACTGCTCTGCGAGCTCGCGGAAACTGCCGGACTCAAAGAGGCCATCGGGCAACTCGTCAATGGCGAGCACATCAACAACACCGAAGACAGGCCCGCACTGCATACTCTGTTGCGAAGTAGATCCACCCCCACAAAACCCCTGCTTCGCTCCTACCAGCAACAAATCCAACAATGCCAAGCGCAGATGGCTCAATTGGTAGAACAACTGCATCAACAACGCTGGACAGGCCATACGGGCAAAGCCATAACCCATGTAGTCAACATCGGCATAGGCGGCTCGGACCTTGGACCACGCATGGTTTGCGAAGCGTTGGAAGACTACCGCGCCTCTTCGATTGAGGTGCGCTTTGTCGCAAATCTAGACCCCAGTGAAATTCTCAATACCCTCAAGGACCTGCCAGCAGAAACCACCCTTTTTATAGTAGCCTCCAAGTCATTTACCACCTTGGAGACCCTCTCCAACGCCGAATCAGCGCGCAAATGGCTGCTTCAAAATGGCTGCCCCATGGGCAAACTTCCGCACCATTTTGTGGCAGTAAGCAGCAACATAGAAAAAGCCGTAGCATTTGGAATCGCCGAAGAGAATATATTCCCCATGTGGGACTGGGTGGGCGGACGCTACTCACTCTGGTCGGCAATAGGCCTGCCCATCGCGATACAGATAGGCTGGGATAACTTCACGCAGCTGCTCGAAGGCGCCGAGCAAATGGATCAACACTTCACCAGCACCAGCTTCGATCAAAACCTTCCGGTGTTACTGGCCTTGATCACTTACTGGTACAGCCAGCACTGGTCTTGCTCCAACCAGGCAATTCTGCCTTACAGTCACAGCCTCAAGAGCTTCCCCATGTTCTTGCAGCAGATGGACATGGAGAGCCTCGGCAAGTCCGTTAGCCGATCCGGCGACAACATCTCGCAACAGACAGGATTGGTCATATGGGGCACCGAGGAATGCAATGGCCAACATTCCTTTCACCAACTGCTACTGCAGGGCACCCAAACAATCCCTGTAGACTTTATTGCCTTCAGCCGCCCCTACTGCGACCGCAACAACCAGCACACGCATTTGCTGGCTTCGTGCCTAAGCCAGGCACAGGCGCTATTGACCGGTAAAAGTGAGCAGCAGGCGCAACAGGAGCTCATTGCATCGGGACACACACCCGAACAGGCTGCAAGCATTGCTCCACACAAGGTTATCGAAGGCAACAGACCCAGCAATACCTTGTTGATAGAACAGCTGACCCCAAAGACTCTGGGTGCCCTTACCGCGCTCTACGAACACAAAGTATTCACCCTGAGCGTACTACTAGGCATCAACGCCTTTGACCAATGGGGGGTGGAGCTGGGCAAACAACTTGGAAGCAAGGCCTATCAGGCCCTGAAGACTGGAGAGCTGCCCAACAACTGGGACAACTCTACCGCTTTGCTTGCTCGCAGAATCCGCAAGCAAGCAAAGCTTGAACTCTAAATAACCCGCAAGGAACTCGGGGCGGAACAGCCAAGAGCAGATACTGCCGTGCAAACCGCCCCTTGAAGCTACTGACTATCCAACAGCTGCAACAACTCCTGAGTTTGACGTTGCATCAACTCTGAGTCACCGCGACTTTCCACATTCAAACGCACTACCGGTTCAGTATTGGACATCCGCAGATTAAAACGCCACTGACCAAAATCCATGCTTAGGCCATCGGTGTAGTCCACGTCCTGTGCCTGCGCCAAATAACGCTGTTTAACAGCCTCAATAGCGGCGGGAGGATCGGCGATCTTGCGATTAATCTCGCCGCTGCAAGGAAATTGCTCAATACAATCATCCACCAGCTCCGCCAGCGTTTTACCCGTGCGAGACATCAACTCAGTCACCAACAACCAAGGAATCATACCGCTATCGCAGTAGGCAAAATCTCTGAAATAGTGATGAGCACTCATCTCCCCGCCATAGACAGCATCCTCGGCTCGCATGCGCTCCTTAATGAAGGCGTGGCCGGTCTTACTCTGGATAGGCTCACCCCCGTGACTCTCAACAATGGCCTGTGTATTCCACACCAGTCGAGGATCGTGAACCACCTTGCCGCCAGGTTGCTTGAGCAGGAACACTTCGGCCAGCAACCCAACCAGATAATACCCTTCGAGAAAACGCCCATCGGCATCAAAGAAAAAGCAGCGATCAAAATCGCCATCCCAGGCCAACCCTAAATCGGCGCCGTGCTCACGAACTGCCGCCGCCGTGGCACCTCTATTCTCTTCCAGCAGAGGATTGGGCACTCCGTGGGGAAAGTTCCCGTCGGGATCATAGTGCACTTTGATAAACTCAAAGGGCAACAGAGACTCAATCGCATCCAACGCTAGGCCAGCACCGCCATTGCCCGGGTTAACAACAACCTTCAACGGCTTCAGCAAAGGCGCATCCACATACCCCAACAAATGCTGCACATAGGCATCACGGGTATCCTGGCGCAGCAACTCACCCTTTACAGGCGCTTTGGCAAAATCGTTCTGCTCCGCCAGGCGGCGAATGTCATTGAGTCCGGTATCACCACTGATAGGCCTCGAACCCTCACGTACGAGCTTCATACCGTTGTAGTCTTTGGGATTGTGACTCGCAGTAACACAAATTCCGCCATCCACCTTAAGATGAAATGTCGCAAAATAGACTTCTTCAGTACCGCACGCACCAATATGAATCACATTCACGCCAGAATCTGTTAGCCCTTCTGCCAGAGCTTCAGTCAATTCGGGGCTACTGAGGCGAATATCGTGCCCAACTACGACCCGCTCCGGCTTAAGGAATTGGGCGTAGGCGCAACCGATACGATAGGCTATTTCAGGGTTCAACTCATCGGGCATGCGTCCGCGAATATCATAGGCCTTAAAACAAGTCAGCGTCGTCATCTCAACCCCTCAGTTACGCTTTATAGATGTTTTCATAAACGTGGTTAGTAGCTTCAACAAAGCCCTCCACACTACCACAATCGAAGCGCTGCCCCTTGAATTTATAAGCCAGTACACAGCCCTTCTTCGCCTGCGTCAGCAAGGCATCGGTCAGCTGCACTTCGCCGTTTTTACCCGGCGGGGTATTCTCAATAATCTCAAAAATATCCGGCGTCAGAATGTAACGGCCAATAATAGCCAAGTTACTTGGGGCCTCTTCCTTGCTGGGCTTTTCCACCATATCCGTCACCTGATACAGGCCATCTTTCATCTTCTCGCCCTGAATCACACCGAACTTGTGAATCAAATGCTCTGGCACCTCCTGAATAGCCACAATACTGCAGCGAAACTGTTTATATAGCTGAGCCATCTGCGCCATCACGCCATCCACACCTGGCTCTGTCAGGCACAAATCATCGGACAGTACGACCCCAAACGCTTCGTCACCAATCAGTCGACGACCATTCAGAATCGCGTCCCCCAAGCCTTTCATCTCCACCTGACGAGTAAACGAAAACGAGGCTTTTTCCATGACATTGCGAATGCTCTCGAGATACTGCTCTTTGTCACTACCTGCAATCTGATGCTCCAGCTCATAGCTGACATCGAAATGATCGGCAATTGCTCGCTTGCCTCGCCCAGTCACCATACCGATATCGGTCATCCCCGCTTCAATGGCCTCTTCAACGCCATACTGAACCAACGGCTTGTTGACGATTGGCAGCATTTCCTTAGGCATTGCCTTGGTTGCCGGTAAAAAACGGGTGCCGTATCCGGCGACGGGGAACAAACATTTCTTCATTGAAAGGACTCCTATCCTTAAGTGCAGAGATCACAAATAGCGACTGCTTAGTATTGCGCAACGCAGCCTATCGCATAATTGTTACAGTCTCTATAGTCGGCGAAACCCCAAATTGGGAGTACCTCCTATGACCAGCAAATATCTGGCCAAATATTGATTTGTCTTCAAGTCACTGTAAATTGGTCTAACAACCAGCACTTCCGTGACCTGCCAGTCTAGACATGACTTATTCAGCAGGTAGAATACGGGACTTTGCGACCACCGGGTCAGCCGGCGGTCCGCACCTCTTAAGAAACCACAAGCCGAGCCCTGATTTATATGAGCACAATGGACCTTTCGAACCGCAAGAACTCTTACAATCGTGACGAACTACTCGATTGTGGCCACGGACGCATGTTTGGTGAGGGCAACGCGCAGCTTCCCATCCCCAATATGCTGATGCTGGACCGCATCAAGCACATCAGCAGTGAGGGCGGCGAGTACGGCAAAGGCGAAATCATCGCCGAACTGGATATCACTCCCGATCTCTGGTTCTTTGACTGCCACTTCCCCGGCGACCCGGTAATGCCCGGCTGTCTAGGCCTGGATGCCATGTGGCAACTGGTAGGCTTCTACCTGGCTTGGAAAGGTAACGAAGGCCGCGGACGCGCGCTGGGCTCCGGCGAAGTCAAATTCACCGGACAAATTCTGCCAACCGCCAAGAAAGTCACCTACCATATCAACCTCAAGCGCGTAATCGAGCGCAAACTGGTAATGGGTATAGCGGACGGCAAGGTCTCAGTAGACGGTCGCGAAATCTACTTCGCCAAAGATCTGCGTGTAGGCTTGTTCCAGAATACCGACAGCTTTTAAGAATTCCGGCCGGCACTCAAATCGGCCACCAGTCACACCAGAGGTGTTATATATGAAACGCGTTGTAGTCACCGGCATGGGCATTGTGTCTTGTATCGGCAATGATAAGGACACAGTACTTACCTCCCTGAAAGAAGGCCGCTCCGGCATTAAGATTCAGGAAGAATACAAAGAACGAGGCTTCCGCAGCCACCTGGCCGGCAGTGTCGACATCGACTTCAAAGAACACATTGACCGCAAGCAACTGCGCTTTATGGGCGATTCTGCGGCTTATGCTTACATTTCCATGAAGCAGGCCATTGATGACAGCGGCCTGAGCGAAGAACAGGTCTCCAACGAGCGCACCGGTATTATCATGGGGTCCGGTGGTGCCTCATCGAAGAATCTGGTGGAATCTGCTGACATTCTTCGCGAGAAGGGCATCAAACGTGTTGGCCCTTACCGCGTCACCCAAACCATGGGCAGCACCACATCTGCATGCCTTGCCACGCCCTTTAAGATCAAGGGCGTCAACTACAGCATCTCCTCCGCCTGCGCCACCAGCGCCCACTGCGTGGGCAACGCCATGGAACTGATTCAACTGGGCAAGCAGGATGTGGTCTTCGCCGGTGGCGGCGAAGAGGAGCACTGGACCATGACAGCCCTGTTCGATGCCATGGGCGCACTGTCCACCAAGTACAACGACACCCCCGAAAAAGCATCTCGTGCCTATGACGCCAATCGTGATGGCTTTGTCATCGCCGGTGGCGGCGGCTGTCTGGTACTGGAAGAACTGGAGCACGCCAAAGCCCGCGGCGCCAAGATCTACGCCGAAGTCGTTGGCTACGGAGCCACTTCCGACGGCTACGACATGGTTGCCCCATCCGGCGAAGGCGCAGCGCGCTGCATGCGCCAAGCCATGGCTACCGTTAACGGAGACATTGACTACATCAACTCTCATGGCACCAGCACTCCAGTGGGCGACGTTGCAGAACTGGGCGCCGTACGCGAAGTATTTGGCGACAATACCCCGGCGATCAGCTCAACCAAATCACTGACTGGCCACTCCCTGGGGGCCACCGGCGTCCAAGAAGCCATCTACAGCCTGCTGATGATGGAAAACGATTTTGTTTGTGCCTCCGCTAACGTTGAGGAACTCGACGAACAAGCAGCCAACATGAACATCGTCACCGAGCGTCGCGACAACGCCAACCTTCAGCGAGTTATGTCCAACAGCTTTGGTTTTGGCGGCACCAACGCCAGCCTGGTATTTGCCAGATACCAAGACTGACCATTGAGCTAATAGCTCCACAAAAAAGGGCATCACTCCCCACGGATTGATGCCCTTTTTTGTAGCCCATCTGAGCCAGAGATTTATATTTCGAAGCGGCTCTCTTCAAGATACTGTGCAACCAAAGCACCCAACCCCTGCCGCCAACTCTTAGCCTGAACACCGAAGTCGTCCCGGCAACGGCGCATCGTCAGCACTCCGCTCACAGGCTCCTGTGACCAGATACCAACCTCCAGCATTTCGTCATCACCGTAGTACAACCATTCGCTTTTTGATATTCCGTGATCGTCCCGCAGATGAGCTGCCAGAACCTCAGCCAATTCCGCCACTGAACAGGTATCCCCAGACGCATAGTGAATCACCCCCCAGTTTTCCGCACCGCACAGAATTTGCTGCACCAGAGAAACCACCACCTTCGCAACAGACGTCATATTGAGAGGTGCACCAGTGCGAGATTCAGTGACAGCAAGAGCCTCCTCGGCCATCAGGCCATCCAAAACCCTCTTGAATACTGTGTCAGAGTGAAGATCAAGCAGCCACCCCACCCGCAGGCAGATCACCCGCTCAAGCTCCAATACCAGAGAACGCTCGGCACTCCAAAAGGCACGACCAGAATTGCTCAGCGGCGATGGTCGATCCTGCTCATCGTACGATGACTTATTCTCCCCTCCAAACACGCGAAAACTGGAAAGATGGATGACAGAACAAGGAAAATCTCGAGCAGCAACCCCCAGAACCTCCGCAACCTGAACAATCACCCCCTGCTTTTCGATCGAAGGGAATTCAGCCCATCCCAGAGTATTGATAATGATCTCCGGTGCATTATCGTCCAGATACTCACGCACCGCCTCCAAATCGCACCAATCGAGGGACTCAGGCTTGGGTACCAACATGGAAAAATGCGTTGCCTCAAAGCCTTTCAGCAAAGCTTGCCCCAGGGACGAATAGGCATCAGTAATTACAACACGTGTAGCCACAACACTCTCACAATTCAACACCCCGCTTGACGGGGACTATCAAGACCAAAAACCCGCCACTTGGGCGGGTCTTATACCGACAATTCCAGGTATTTTAGAAGGGAATATCGTCGTCAAAATTATCAAATGCCGGTGGCGCTTGCGGCGCTGGAGCGGGAGCTGCTTTAGGCTGCTGAACCGGGGCCGATGCCGGAGCCATCTGCGGCTGTCCCTGCGGGGCCATTTGCGCAGGTGGCTGCTGTGGAGGCTGCTGATAATTGGCCTGCTGCGGTGCAACGGGCTGTTGATAGCCACCCATACCGCCTCCCATGCCCGCGCCATCCTGACGGCTATCCAGCATTTGCATTTCACTGGCGACAATTTCCGTAGTGTATCGATCCTGGCCATCCTGCCCCTGCCATTTACGAGTACGCAGTGAACCCTCAATGTATAACTTTGATCCCTTGCGGACGTACTCGCCTACAATCTCTGCGAGGCGATTAAAAAATACCACTCGATGCCATTCAGTACGCTCCTGCTGCTGACCGGTTTGCTTGTCCTTCCAACTCTCGGAAGTGGCAACACTGATGTTGGTTACCGCGCCGCCACTGGGCATATACTTCATCTCTGGATCCTGTCCTACATTACCCACCAGGATGACTTTGTTAATACCTCTGGCCATTATTTGTTTCTCCTACAAACCACTATCGAGCCGGCACTGCGGCCCCAATATTTATAAATACGATTTATTCACGCGGGGACAGATATTTGCCTGCACACATTTCAAACCAAGCACTCGAGCTTACACCAGCTCCACTGCATCCACCAGTCAAACAACAGTACTAAAGCTACCAATTACCAATCGCGGTTTTCGATACTCTGCTGATCAAATTCCCGATCATCAACTTTGAGGTAAGCTGTCGCCTCATCTTCGATAATAATGACCTCAGCGACACCCGGCAAAGCTGACAGAAATTCATCGACGCGATCCACTTCATCCAGACTTACAGGGACCTTAACCAGGGTCAAATGCTTGGGCGACTTCATATTTTGTGCGATGAGCAGCCATAGCAACAACATAACTGCAGCCCCAATAAACACTCCGGAAAAAGTGAATTCCTGCAGCAGCCAACCACCACCGACACCACCAACGAACGCCCCCAGGAACTGGCAGGTAGAATAGATTCCAGACGCAGTACCCTTGGCACCTGCCGGGGCTATTTTGCTCATCAAAGACGGCAAGGTAGCCTCGAGTAAGTTGAAGGCGATAAAGAAAAAGAACAGCGCCACGAAAAATGCCCAACGCACATCGATAAAGCAAGCCAGCGCCACCTCGCTTGTGGCCAAAAGAGCTACAGCAGAGATAAATACCCCTTTCATTTTCCGCTGTTTTTCCGCAATTATAATAAAGGGCACCATCGCGACAAATGCCAGAATCAAGAGCGGCAGGTAGACCAGCCAGTGATCATCTCGCCCCACAGCGAGATTTTGCTCCAACACCAACGGCATAGCCACAAAGCTCGCCATGAGTACTGCGTGCAGCACAAACACCCCAAAATTGAGTCGCTGCAGCTCGCCAATTCTGGCAATTTGCCCCACCAACTCAGGCACGGTCCCCGTGTCTCTGTGACGCCTGGCCGTCGCCATAGGGGTCGGCACCCAACGCCACACAATCACCAATCCCACTGCCGCCAACGCAGCAGTCATCGTAAATATTGCCTGCATGCCACCAATTTTGGCCAACGCAGGCCCCAGCACCAATGCGACCGAAAACGAAACACCAATCGACGCGCCGATTGAAGCCATAGCTTTGGTACGATTCTGATCCTGAGTTACATCCGCCACCAGCGCCATAATGGCCCCGGCAATGGCTCCCGCTCCTTGCAGAGCCCGTCCGAGTATCAAACCATAGATTGATTCCGCCATGGCAGCCACTACCGAGCCCATAGCAAAAATCAGCAACCCTATGATTATCACCGGCTTGCGACCTACACGATCTGAAAGACTGCCAAACGGAATTTGCAGTATCGCCTGACTAAAACCATAGGCTCCCAGAGCCATTCCCAGCAGCAACGGAGTACTGGCCTCGTAATGCTCTCCATAAAGCATCAGTACCGGCAACACCATAAACAGGCCAAGCATACGGAAGGCGTAGAGACTCGCCAGCGACACAATTGCCCGCCGCTCAACCGCAGTAATTACTTCAGACACACATCCTCCTCGGATCTGTTAATGAAAGAGCCTGTAGAAAATAGGGGCGCATTCTACCCGAATTCCAGTGCCGACCCAAAAGCCAGTGGGCTTGATGCAGCACAAATTCTGCGCACAAAAGCCATGAATTCTAGACATTGGTCGCAATAGCGCTCAACAGCACACAAATTCTGTTCTAGAATGAAGCCATTAGAAAAAATAGACCGCTATCAGGAGTCAACTATGAAAGTACGTAACTTGATTATTGCCGCTGCTATTGCCGCAACCCCAATGTTTGCACAAGCCGCTGGCGACGCAGCTGCAGGCAAGGCAAAAGCCGTAACCTGTGCCGCCTGTCACGGCGCCAACGGCAAAGCCGCCATCCCAACTTACCCCAACCTGGCAGGCCAGAACGCCGGCTACTTGGAAGTGGCACTTAAAGACTACAAAAACGGCAAACGCACCGGCACCCAAGCTGCCATGATGACCGGCATGGCCAAACCTCTGAGCGATGCCGACATTGCCAATCTGGCCGCCTACTTCAGCAGCCTCTAAGGCAAACAAGTGAAAGCGCCTTAGGCAACACTAGGCGCTTTTGGAAAGCACAAAAAAGCCGGCTTAATAGCCGGCTTTTTATTGCCTGAACTGCAGGTAGATTAAGCGTCTTTCAGAGCCGCTACCAGGTCCAGAATTGCACCCTTACCGTCACCAAACAACATCAGAGTATTGTCTTTGGCAAACAATGGGTTAGGCAGACCCGCAAAACCTGCAGACAGAGAGCGCTTAACAACAACGACTGTCTTGGCCTTGTCAACGTTCAGAATCGGCATACCGTAGATTGGACTGCCCTTGTCTTCACGTGCCAGCGGGTTAGTTACGTCGTTCGCACCAATCACGATGGCAACATCAGTCTGATCAAAGGTCGGGTTGATTACGTCCATTTCCTTCAGCTTGTCGTAGGAAACTTCTGCCTCAGCCATCAATACATTCATATGGCCAGGCATACGACCAGCAACCGGGTGAATAGCGTATTCAACTTCAATACCCATATCTTCCAGAGTATCAGACAAATCGCGAACAGCGTGCTGGGCCTGAGCCATCGCCAAACCAAAACCTGGAACGATCACAACACGACGCGCAGTTTCCAGCAGCATACCCACTTCTTCAGGAGAACTGGATTTAACCTTACCGGCGTAAACTTCATCAGCATCCATGGCTTCGCCTGCTTCCGCCATCACACCAAACAGAACGTTGGTCAGAGAGCGGTTCATAGCCACACACATGATCTGAGTCAGAATAATACCCGAGGCACCCACCAGAGAACCGGTAATAATCAGAGCACTGTTGCCCATTACAAAACCCGCAGCCGCAGCCGCGATACCGGAGTAAGAGTTCAATAGGGCGATAACTACCGGCATATCGGCACCACCAATTGGCATAACCAACAGGATACCCATAACACAGGCCGCTACCACGATACCCCAGAACAGAGTAGTGTTCGCTGGATCAACGGTCAGGTAGCCGATACCGATAATGGAACCAATCAGCAGCAGTGCGTTAACCGCCTTCATGCCAGGGAAGCCTTTAGGCTGCCCATCGATCAGCTCTTGCAGCTTGGCAAAAGCAACGAAAGATCCAGTCAGGGTGACCGCACCGATAAATACTGCAGCCCCGGTAGCGATCATTGCTACAGTGCTCATGCCAGAAGTCACACCCATGACCTCGGCAGCTTTCGCAGCCAGTTCACCGTGATTACTAGGCAGAGCCTTAAAGAACTCAGCGGCCGCGATAGCCAAAGAAGCACCACCACCGAAGCCGTTCAGCAATGCAATCAACTGAGGCATAGCGGTCATCTGAATCTTGATGGCCAGAGTGGCACCAACAATGGCACCAACGACCGCACCAGCAACGATCCACTCGTAGCTAACCACTTCATTATTCAGCAGAGTAACAACGATGGCCACCAACATACCGGAAGCTGCCAACTGGTTACCGCGTACCGCAGTTTTAGGCTTAGACAAGCCCTTGATGCCCAGAATAAACAGGGACGCCGCAACGATATAGGCGATTTCGATCAAGTTTGCATTCATGACTTACTTCCTCTTGAACATCGCCAACATGCGGTTGGTTACCATAAAGCCACCCACAACGTTAATTGTCGCCAAAGCAACAGCGATAAAGCCCAGCACGTTTACCAGAGTCTGGTCACCACCGTGACCGGCAGCCAGAATGGCACCGACAATGGTAATACCTGAAATGGCATTAGTACCTGACATCAATGGCGTGTGCAGAGTCGGTGGTACTTTGGTAATCAGTTCAAAGCCCAGAAATACAGCCAGAACAAATAGAGTCAATTGAATTACAGTGATATCCATCTTAGATCCCCTTATGCATCGGCCGCTTCATCAGCGGACTCTTTAACCGGCAACTCAGGCATACCCAGCAGTTCGCGCATACGAACCTGAGGCACATCACCCTCCAGGGATACAACGGTCTCACGAATGATTTCGTCTTCGTAATCCAGGTTGAGGTTACCTTCGTCGTCCACCAGGTGCGCCAGCAAGTTTTCAATGTTCTTGCCGTACATTTGGCTCGCGTGAGAAGCCACGGTGGAAGGAACGTTTTTAGGACCAATGATTTTGACACCATTGACTACTACGGTTTCACCCAGCTGGGTCAGCTCGCAGTTGCCGCCTTTCTCAGCAGCCAGATCCACAATGACAGCACCAGGCTTCATCTTCTGAACCATGTCAGCAGTAATCAAGATCGGGGATTTTTTACCAGGAACAGCAGCAGTAGTAATAACCACATCCTGCTGAGACAGCACGTCAGCCATGGCCGCTTGCTGCTTGGCGATAAAGTCAGCGGATTGCTCTTTAGCATAACCACCGGAGGTTTCAGTGTTTTCCGCTTCGATGTTCAGCTCAACCGGCTTGGCACCAACAGACAGAATCTGCTCGCGGGCAGCAGGTCGTACGTCGTAAGCTTCCACAACGGCGCCCAAACGTTTGGCCGTCGCACAGGCCTGAAGCCCGGCAACACCAGCGCCCATAATAAAGGCACGAGCAGGGTTCAGAGTACCCGCGGCAGTCATGTTCATTGGGAACATAGCAGCCAGTTCTGAAGCACCGATCAGCACGGCCTTATAACCGGCGATCATGGCGTTAGAAGACAATACATCCATCGCCTGAGCACGGGTGATACGTGGAATCAATTCCATCGCCACACCGGTCACTTTCTTTTCAGCCAACTGCTGAGCAAACTCGGGGTTTGCCAGAGGGTCCATTTGACCCACCAGAACCTGACCTGCCTTGAGGTTGGCAAAATCTTCAGCACCGGTATCCTGATTCAAACCAGGGGTCTGAACCTGAACAACAATATCGGATTTCTCAAAAATATCAGCGCGAGAAACCAGAGTGGCTCCTGCTTCCTGATAAGCCGCATCAGCATGACCTGCTGCAGCGCCAGCACCGTTTTCAATGAGTACTTCACGCCCTAGCTTGACCAATGCAGCAACATTCTGAGGAATCAACCCGACTCGGCATTCGCCAGGACAGGTCTCTTTTGGGATTCCTATAATCACTTACATTCCCTCCATCGTAACTTGGCTCCCGACTGCTCTTTTGTTGGCAGCTTAATGGGACATTGGGGGAGTTGTGCCGAGCGTCAACCAGATCACTCAGACATCACTCCTGAATTTCACGATTTTTGTCTCGCGCCCAAACAAGGAGGGGCGAATGACAACCCGGCAAGGTCTTCCAAAAATCGAGGGGGCACAACTTTATAGAATTGTATCGGCCTTGTCTCTAGCAGATTGCGGCACATTTAGTGTCATTTACGCCAATTTTGGCCAATCTATAAGCCCAAAATGGGTTTTAGGAAGTGCCCTGTGTGAGATAAGGTATTTTCAGCGACCGCTTCGGGCGTCCCGGTAGCGATAATTTGACCACCGCCACTGCCTCCTTCGGGCCCCAAATCTACAATCCAATCAGCGGTCTTAATAACATCAAGGTTGTGCTCGATCACAACAACCGTATTACCGTGATCACGCAAACGATGCAGGACGTTGAGAAGCTGCTGAATATCGTGGAAATGCAGCCCCGTTGTCGGCTCATCAAGAATATACAGAGTTTTACCGGTATCGCGTTTGGACAGCTCTTTGGCCAACTTAACTCGCTGAGCCTCACCACCAGATAGCGTAGTAGCGGCCTGCCCCAGGCGAATATAGGAAAGGCCCACGTCCATCAGGGTTTGCAGCTTTTTGGACACTGACGGAATCGCATCGAAAAACTCACGCGCGTCTTCCACCGTCATATCCAGCGCCTCGTGAATATTCTTACCCTTGTATTTGATCTCAAGGGTTTCGCGGTTGTAGCGTTTGCCTTTACAGACATCACAGGGAACGTAAACATCTGGCAAAAAGTGCATTTCCACTTTCACCACCCCATCCCCCTGACAGGCCTCACAGCGGCCACCCTTGACGTTAAAACTGAAACGCCCGGGCTTATAACCTCGTGAACGCGCCTCCTGAGTTCCAGAAAAAAGCTCTCGAATGGGAGTAAAAATGCCGGTATAAGTGGCCGGATTCGAGCGAGGCGTGCGACCAATCGGACTTTGATCAATATCCACACACTTATCAAAGTTATCCATGCCCTCGACTGCACTATGAGGGGCAGCTTTCAACGTAGTCGCACCGTTTAGTGCTGTTGCTGCCAACGGATAGAGGGTAGCGTTGATCAACGTCGATTTACCGGAACCAGACACACCGGTAACACAGGTCATCAAGCCTACGGGGATCTCCAGGGTGACATCCTGAAGATTGTTGCCCGACGCCCCTTTGAGGGTCAGTTTCTGCTCCGGATAAGGCGTTCTGCTCTCAGGTATAGCAATAGCTTCAACTCCAGACAGATACTTACCCGTAAGTGAACCCGGCGCTTCCATAATCTCATTGACAGTGCCCTGAGCGACCACTGCGCCCCCATGAACACCAGCGCCCGGACCAATATCTACGACATGGTCTGCCAACCGAATAGCATCTTCGTCATGCTCTACAACAATCACCGTGTTACCCAAGTCCCGCAAATGGGTCAGGGTATTCAGCAATCGATCATTGTCCCGCTGATGCAAGCCGATTGAGGGCTCATCAAGAATGTACATAACACCCACTAGCCCCGCACCAATTTGACTGGCCAAACGAATCCGCTGGGCCTCACCGCCGGACAGTGTTTCAGCACTTCGATCCAGCGTCAGGTAGTTCAACCCGACATCCACCAGGAACTTAAATCGGTCGCGCAACTCCTTCAGAATTTTGTCGGCAATATCCGCCTTGGCTCCTTCAAAGACCAGGTCAGTAAAATACTGATGAGATTCGCCAACAGGCAGTGCCGTTAGCTCCGGCAGAGTTCGGTTATCCACGAAGACATTGCGAGCGTCGCGTCGCAGCCGAGTACCATCACACTCCGGACAATGCTGACTGGAAACATACTTTGACAATTCATCGCGCACACTTTGAGATTCGGTCTCCTTGTAACGCCGAGTCATATTGGGAATTACTCCCTCAAAGGTGTGATTGCGTTTGTGCACATCTCCGCGATCATTGGTGTAACTAAAGTTGATCACCTCTTTGCCGGAACCATGCAAAATCGCTTTGCGGTGCTTGGCCGGTAAATCTTGCCAGGGAGTATCAATGGAAAAGCTGTAGTGTTCAGCCAGTGAATTCAACAAATGGAAGTAGTAAAAATTGCGCTTATCCCAACCCCGAATAGCGCCCTCAGCCAAAGACGCCTCAGGAAACTGCACGACTTTGTCTTCATCAAAAAACTGACTCACGCCCAGGCCATCACAGCTCGGACAAGCTCCAGCCGGGTTGTTAAAAGAGAATAAACGCGGCTCCAGCTCTGACAGTGAGTAGTCACACACCGGACAAGCATGTTTAGCGGAGAAGAGGCGATCCTCACCAGCACCTTCGTCCATGTAACTGATGGCGGCCAAACCATCACTCAAGGCGATAGCAGTCTCAAAGGATTCAGCCAGTCGAATTTGTAAATCATCACGCACCTTGAAACGATCCACTACTACTTCAATTGTGTGCTTCTTCTTTTTATCCAGCGCCGGAACATCGTCAAGGTCTACGACCAGGCCATCAATTCGAGCCCGGACAAAACCGTCTCGGCGCAACTGCTCAAAGGTGTGCAAATGCTCACCTTTGCGATCCCTAACAATCGGAGACAGGAGCATAATTTTGCTGCCCTCGGGCAACGCCAACACCTGATCCACCATTTCACTGACCGTTTGCGCCGCCAGAGGCTCTCCGTGAATCGGGCATCGTGGCTCACCTACACGCGCAAACAACAGCCGCAAATAATCGTATATTTCAGTGATAGTACCTACGGTAGAACGAGGATTGTGAGAGGTAGACTTTTGTTCGATGGATATAGCCGGGCTCAATCCTTCCACGTGGTCCACATCCGGCTTTTCCATCATCGAGAGAAACTGACGCGCGTAAGTCGAAAGTGATTCAACATAACGACGCTGCCCCTCAGCGTAGAGGGTATCAAAGGCCAGCGAGGACTTACCGGACCCGGAAAGCCCGGTGATAACAATCAGCTTGTCCCGCGGGAGGTCAATATCGATGTTTTTGAGATTGTGCGTACGGGCGCCGCGTACATAAATGGTATCCACAGGTACTTCCTACTAGATAAAGCAAACCCTCGATTATAAGGTTTTTCCACACGAATGCACTGAGTGGCCAAACATAGCGTCGGCCACCTATTGAAGGGCCAGCTATCGCAGTGTACTGTCGTGCCATCTACGAACAAAGGAAGTCACTATGTTACCCGTCATTATGGCCGGAGGATCAGGCTCACGCCTGTGGCCACTTTCCCGCTCCCACTACCCCAAGCAGTTTCTGCCACTGCTAGGCGAGCAAACCATGCTGCAACAAACCGTTGAAAGGATAGCCGGTTGCGGCAATCCACTAATCATATGCGGTGAAGAGCACCGTTTTATCGTGGCGGAACAACTGCGCTCTGCACAGCAATCCCATCAGGGCATTATTCTTGAGCCTGAAGGTAAGAACACCGCACCAGCCATTGCCTTGGCTGCAATTGAAGCTACCCGCCAGGACCCAGAAGCCATTTTGCTGGTGCTGGCCGCTGATCACAGCATACAGCAACCCAAGGCTTTTATTGAGGCAGCCAAGAAAGGGGAAGCACTCGCCAAAGAGGGTAAATTGGTGACCTTTGGCATCATTCCCGACCAACCGCATACGGGCTACGGCTATATACGCAGCGGCGCGGAAGTTACTGAGGTAACCGGCGCATTTACCGTGTCCGAGTTTGTTGAAAAGCCCAACCGGGAAACCGCCGAACGCTACTTAGATTCCGGGGAATACTATTGGAATAGCGGCATTTTCATGTTCAAAGCGCAACGCTACCTCGACGAACTGGCCGAATACAGACCCGACATTCTAGAGCGATGCCAGTCTTCTATGGCTAACACCTGCAAAGACAGCGACTTTATACGCCCTGATGCAGACACCTTTAAAGAATGCCCGGAAGACTCTATTGACTACGCCGTCATGGAAAAAACGCGAGAGGCCGTTGTCCTTCCTATAGACTGTGGCTGGAGTGATGTAGGTTCGTGGTCCGCGCTTTGGGAGATCTCAGAGAAAGACGCTTCAGGAAACAGCTGCAAAGGTGACACTCTGACCGTTGACACACACAACTGCTACATTCACTCCGACTCCAAGCTTATCGCCAGCGTCGGTGTTGAAAACCTGATTATTATCGAAAGCGACGACGCAATCATGGTAGCGGACCAATCCAAGGTTCAGCAGGTAAAAGATGTCGTACAAAGCCTGAAGAAAGATCAGCGCTCTGAAGCAGAATACCATCGTAAGGTCTATCGTCCCTGGGGCTATTATGACTCCGTCGATCAGGGCGCACGCTTTCAGGTAAAACGTATTGTCGTAAAACCCGGTGCTCAACTCAGCCTACAGATGCACCACCATCGAGCGGAACACTGGATAGTAGTAAAGGGAACCGCCGAAGTTACCAAGGGCGAAGATACGTATCTGGTAACCGAGAATGAGTCTACATACATACCACTGGGCGTTAAGCATCGACTCAAGAATCCTGGCGCCATCCCTCTGGAAATCATTGAGGTGCAATCTGGAAGCTATTTGGGCGAGGATGACATCCAACGTTTTGATGACACTTACGGGCGAAGCTAGGCAGGCGAGCTGGTTAGGCACTCAGCTGCTGTCTACACTTTATAGACAGCAGCTAGCAGCACAACTCATCAAAACAGGCCATACTAGGCCTGTGCCACATCCGGACACGACACTTTGAACAACAAAGAGCTCACAACCGAGACACTTAACTTTATCCTGGCAACCGCCAAAGAGATCGCCCAGGAAGCCAACATCGATGGGCTCTGCTCCACTTTGCTGAAAGCCGCCATGAAGCTTACGGGCGCAGAAGGTGCCACGCTTTACCTGACAGACTCAGAGTCATCAGCAGCCACTTTAAGACACGCACTCCTGCTTAACACAGAATTAGATTTTAACAGTAGCGCCTTTGGGGACCAAAGCCAGTTTCCAGACCTGAATCTGTATAGCGAATCAGGGGCACCACTGACAAACAGAATCGCAAACCACTGTTTCCACAAGAACTGCAGTCTCAACATATCCGTTGGTGACACCGAATCTTGGGGCGCCTTTAAGGGACCTGCAGAATTCGACAGTACACATAACTACAAAACACACTCAGTGCTATGCACAGTATTGCGTAATAACAGCGATAATCCCATGGGCGCACTGCAGCTTATCAACGCCCGGAACGAATATGGCAGCCCATGCGCGTTCACCGAGGAGCAAACACAAGCACTGGAACATTTTGCTCACTTCGCAGCAGCTTCCCTGCAAAAGCAGCAACATATTGATGAGCAACGCAATCTGCTTGTTGAGCTTTCCAGCGAACCGAGTATCGACTCGCTCCTGGACCGCATACTTCGTGAGGCCAAAAAGCTGGCCAACGCAGAAGCTGGCACACTGTACTTGCTTCAAGATGATGAAGACGAACCGCACCTGAGTTTTGCACTACTCGTCAATGATCGACTAGAAATAGACACATATCAAAACCCCAAATTTCTACCAACTCAGCGAGTGCCTCTGACAGACAGCAAAGGCAAAAAAAACATGTCCAATGTCGCAAGCGCCGCGGTCCACAAGAAGAGTCCAATCGCCATCAATGATGCATACAACTGCGACGAATTTGATTTCAGCGGCACACAGAAGTTTGATGAGCAATTCGAGTATCACTCGGAATCAATTCTGGTCATTCCATTGCTAAACCATGACAACGAAGTTATCGGCATACTTCAACTTATCAATGCAAGGGAAGATAACGGTAAGATTAGAGCCTTTCCGGAAAGATCATTACAGCTCACCCAAGCTCTTGCCAGCTACGCGGCCATCGGGCTTAACAATCAACTTCTAGTCGAAGAGCTAAAGAATCTTCTAGACGCTTTCATCAAATGCATCGCGCAAGCCATTGATGCAAAATCACCCCACACTTCAGCACATTGTCAGCGTATTCCTCTGCTCACTGAAATGATCGCCAAGGCCGCCTGCGACGACCAAGGCATATTCAAAGAATTCTCACTGGACGAAGACGAATGGTACGAATTGAATGTTGCCTCATGGCTCCACGATTGCGGAAAACTCGCTACACCTGACACGCTACTGGATAAAGCCACTAAGCTGCATTTAATGAGTGACCAGATCGAAACCATCAAGGTGCGCTTTGCCTGCATGATCCGGCAAGCGGAAACCGAATTAGGAAGAAAGATTCTTAAGTCGCCAGAGAACGCCCCAACGCTAATCATGGAATGCGAGTCACTCATCGCAAAATACAGAGATGATCTTGCGTTTATAGAAGAGTGCAACAAGGGGAGCGAATTTATGGCTCGGGAAAAGCAACAGCGCATAAAAGATATTGCCAAGCAGCAATGGATCGACAGTAACGGCGAAAGCCAGCCACTGCTGAGCGACGAGCAAGTTTACAACCTATCCATCCAAAGGGGCACGCTAACCGCTGAGGAGAGACAGGCGATAAACGACCATATGGTGGTCACACTAAATATGCTTGAATCCCTTCCATTCCCCAAGAAACTGCGCCGCGTTCCGGAGTACGCTGGCGGACACCACGAACGTATGGATGGCACAGGCTTCCCGAGAGGTCTGACCCGAGATCAGCTGTCCATCCCTGCTCGAATAATGGCTGTAGCCGACGTATTTGAAGCACTAACCGCCAGCGACAGGCCCTACAAAGAACCAATGAAAGTTAGCAAGGCCCTGGCTATTATGAATAACATGGTGAAAAACCAACACCTTGACCCCGATATCTTTGAGCTGTTCACCGAAAAACAAGTTTGGAAAGAGTACGCGCACAAGGTGCTCAAAGCCGACCAACTTGACCTCGAGGATAGCCCTCAATTCTAGAACTTTACAATCAAACAGGCATAAAAAAACCGGCAAATGCCGGTTTTTTATGAAGAGGAGAAATCGTCTAATTAATCTTCTTCAACAGCTTCTGCCGCTACCGGACGATCAACCAGCTCAACGTAAGCCATAGGTGCTTTATCTCCTGCGCGGTAACCGCATTTCATAATGCGAATATAACCACCAGGACGACCTTGGTAACGTGGACCCAGTTCTGCAAACAATTTGCCTACAGCTGCTTTGTTACCCAGACGACTGAATGCCAAACGACGATTAGCAACGCTGTCGTTTTTAGACAGTGTAATCAAAGGCTCGGCAACGCCGCGCAATTCTTTGGCTTTGGCCAGGGTAGTTTTAATCAACTCGTGCTCAACCAGAGAAATAGTCATGTTCTTGAACATGGCTTTACGGTGAGAACTGTTGCGATTCAGCTGACGGCCACTATGACGATGACGCATAACTCTAAATCCTTAGTTTTCGATTTCTGAAGCTATTCTTCAGTAATCGTTGAAAATACCGCCGCGCCCTTTGTCACTGGATTCCCAGCGCAGCAACGCGGCACTAAATTACATCAGTCGTCGCTCTTCAAGCTGGCTGGAGGCCAGTTTTCCAAACGCATACCAAGAGACAGGCCGCGAGACGCGAGAATATCTTTAATCTCGGTAAGAGACTTTTTACCCAAATTCGGCGTTTTCAGAAGCTCAACTTCTGTACGCTGGATAAGATCACCAATGTAGTAGATGTTTTCTGCCTTCAAGCAGTTTGCAGAGCGAACGGTCAACTCAAGGTCATCGACCGGACGCAGAAGTACAGGATCAACCTCTTCTTCCTTCTGCTCAGGCTCTGCCTGACTCTCGCTTTCGAGATCAACAAACACCGCAAGCTGCTGCTGCAGAATTGTCGCTGCACGACGGATAGCTTCTTCAGGATCAATGGTACCATTGGTTTCCAGATCCAAAACCAGCTTATCCAAGTCGGTACGCTGCTCTACACGTGCACTCTCAACACTGTAAGCCAAACGCTGTACAGGGCTGAATGTTGCATCAAGCTGCAGACGGCCAATAGCACGGGTCTCTTCATCATCGCTGCGACGGGCATCAGCAGGCTGATAACCACGGCCACGAGCAACTGTCAGCTTCATGTTCAGGTCAACGTCGCCCGTCACATTGGCAATAACGTGCTCAGGATTTTTGATCTCAACTTCGTGATCAACCTGAATATCGCCAGCAGTGACAACGCCTGGGCCTTTCTTGCTGACAGACAAAACTACGCTGTCTTTGCCGTGCATAACCACAGCCACACCTTTGAGGTTCAACAGGATTTCAATAACATCTTCCTGAACACCCTCAATGGCGCTGTACTCGTGCAGCACGCCATCGATTTCAACTTCTGTAATCGCGCAGCCAGGCATCGAAGACAGAAGAATACGACGCAAAGCATTACCCAGAGTATGACCAAAGCCGCGCTCTAAAGGCTCCAATACAACCTTCGCACGCGTCTGATCGATCTCGGTAACGTCAATGTGACGTGGGGTCAAAAACTCGTTTACAGCACTCTGCATACTCACACCTTTAGTGATTTACCTTACTTAGAGTAAAGTTCTACGATGAGGTTTTCGTTAATTTCTGCTGGCAGATCCGCACGATCAGGAACACGCTTAAAGGTGCCCTCTTTCTTATCGGCGTTAACATCAACCCACTCCACTTCGGCGCGCTGGCCGGCCAGAGTCAAAGCTTGTTGGATACGCAGCTGATTCTTGGATTTCTCTCGAATCGCAACGACATCGCCAACTTTCACCTGAAACGAAGGGATATTTACAACCTGTCCGTTAACAGTGATGGACTTATGGGAAACCAACTGGCGGCTTTCCGCGCGAGTTGAACCGTAGCCCATGCGATAAACGACATTATCCAGACGGCTTTCAAGCAGTTGCAGCAGGTTTTCACCGGTTGCACCTTTACGACGGGCCGCTTCTTTATAATAGCTGCGGAACTGCTTCTCCAATACACCGTAGGTACGACGTACTTTCTGCTTTTCACGCAACTGAATGCCATAGTCAGACAAACGTCCACGACGCACACCGTGCTGACCAGGAGCGTTTTCCGCTTTACATTTTGAGTCCAAAGGACGAACGCCGCTCTTCAGGAACAGGTCAGTTCCTTCACGACGCGACAGCTTACAAGTTGGTCCAATATAACGTGCCATTTTCTAAGCCCCCTTATACACGACGTTTCTTCGGCGGACGACAGCCGTTGTGAGGAATAGGCGTGACGTCGGTGATGTTGGTGATCTTGTAGCCAACATTGTTCAAAGCGCGAACAGCAGACTCACGACCTGGACCAGGACCTTTAACTTCAACGTCCAGATTCTTCAGGCCATATTCTTTTGCTGCTTCTCCTGCGCGCTCTGCAGCAACCTGCGCCGCGAACGGGGTACTTTTACGGGAACCACGGAAACCGGAACCACCAGCGGTTGCCCAGCTCAGAGTGTTACCCTGACGATCAGTGATCGTTACGATCGTGTTATTGAAAGAAGCGTGGACATGGGCAACGCCATCTACCACAGTCTTTTTAACTTTCTTACGACCAGTTGATTTATTACCTGGCTTGGCCATAGCAATTCTTCCTAACTAATATCGTTTTCAGTAATTAGAAATAAGTATCTTATTTCTTGATCGGTTTACGAGGTCCCTTGCGGGTGCGCGCATTGGTTTTGCTACGCTGACCACGAACAGGCAGGCTGCGACGGTGGCGCAGACCTCTGTAGCAGCCGAGATCCATCAAGCGCTTAATGCTCATGGACACTTCTCGACGCAGGTCACCTTCTACAGTGAATTTAGCGACTTCACTACGAACCGCATCTACTTGCTCTTCGCTCAGATCGCCAATTTTGACGTCTTCTGCAATGCCAGTAGCGGCGCAGATTTGCTTCGCTGTGGTTGAACCGATCCCAAAAACGTAAGTCAGGGAAATAACGGCGTGTTTGTTATCTGGTATGTTTACACCAGCAATACGGGCCATCTAATTTACTCCACGTATATCTATAGTTGCAGCGTTGACAGCGCCTTTAGCCACCCACGCCCAAAATTAAGGCGCGAAAGGATAGCGATAAAGGCACAAAAAAGCAATAGCACGGCAATTTCTCACCGTGCGACAGTCAACGCCCCCATGCAGCTAATGCTGCTTAGCCTTGACGCTGCTTGTGACGTGGCTCGGCGCTGCAGATCACTCGCAGAACACCTTTACGACGCACAACTTTGCAGTTTCGGCAAATCTTCTTAACTGAAGCACGAACTTTCATGTTTCAAATCACCTACTAAATAAGCGGCCGGGCATCATACAGGAAATTACCTGCTTGAGCCATAACCTTTTAGGTTTGCTTTCTTCATCAGCGAGTCATACTGATGAGACATCAAGTGCGACTGCACCTGGGACATAAAGTCCATAACCACTACCACAACAATCAGTAGTGATGTACCGCCAAGGTAGAAAGGCACGTTAGTGGCCACTACCAAGAACTGCGGCAACAAACAAACGGCCGCGATATAGATAGCACCAACCACGGTTAAACGGGTCAGAACAGTATCAATATACTTAGCTGATTGCTCACCGGGGCGAATACCAGGGATATAGGCTCCGGATTTTTTCAAATTGTCCGCAACTTCTTTAGGGTTGAACATCAACGCTGTATAGAAAAAACAGAAGAAGATGATCAAAGCTGCAAACAAAATAAAGTTCAAAGGTTGTCCCGGGCCGATCGCCAGAGCCATCTCTTGCAGGAACTCGCTACCCGCACCTTCACCGCCCTGGCCGAACCACTGAGCAATTGAAGCCGGGAACAGCAGAATACTGCTGGCAAAAATAGCGGGAATAACACCAGCCATATTCACCTTCAAAGGCAGGTGA
>JALUYN010000643.1 GCA_027012915.1 Cellvibrionaceae bacterium | reverse complement strand
GTAGAATGCCGGACTTTTCACGAACTACTTTAATTTCACCGAGTAATAATTATGTCGAATTCTTTTGAAAGCGTTGAACAGCGAGCCAGTTATGGCATTGGTCGCCAGATGGCTGATCAACTGGCCAACGCCCCTTTTGCCGGTTTTGACGCTGAAGCGGCCTTGGCGGGTTTTACCGATTCTCTGAAAGGCGCCGATTCTCAGGTTGATGCTGCACAAATTAATGCGGCATTCCAGGAAATCCAGGCCCGTCTGCAGGCTGAAGAAGCAGAGAAAGCCAAAGCCATGGGCGCTGAGGGTGAGAAGTTTCTGGAAGAAAACGCCAAGAAAGATGGCGTAAGCGTAACCGAAAGCGGTCTGCAGTATGAAATCCTGGTGGAAGGTTCCGGTGACAAGCCGGTGGCGACTTCCACTGTGCGTACCCACTATCATGGCACTCTGATCGACGGCACTGTATTCGACAGCTCCTATGATCGCGGTCAGCCTGCTGAGTTTCCGGTAAATGGCGTTATCGCCGGTTGGACCGAAGCTTTGCAAATGATGCCTGTGGGTTCCAAATGGCGTCTGAGCATCCCTTACAACCTGGCCTACGGTGAGCGTGGCGCCGGTGGTGCGATTGGTCCTTACGCGACTCTTGTGTTTGATGTGGAGCTGCTGGATATCCTCTAATTGCTACTGCAATTCGTGTGATTTAGAAAAGGCGGGTAAGGTTTCTTACCCGCCTTTTTTTGGGCTTGTGTTACTCACTATCTTTATAAGACTTTTTTATATTTTCTGTCGAATAAATATTGTAAATAATGTTTTTGGACGCTTTTGTTATTGAACTAAGGTGGATTCGATATTGCTCTGGAGGACACTTTTCCCGATCCTGTTGCCATAACAACTGAGCGATAGAGAGAGGAGATTATCGTGGACGGATACAAAGCCCCGCTTCGGGATATGGAATTTGTGATCTATGAACTGCTGGACTTCGAAAGTCACTGGCAGTCCATCCCTGCCTATCAGGAAACCAGTCGCGATCTGGTACAAGCTATCTTGGGCGAAGCCGCCAAGTTCAGTGAGAACGTAATTGCGCCGTTGGATCCGGTAGGGGACCGCGAGGGCTGTCATTGGCAGGATGGTGTGGTTACGACACCCACTGGCTACAAGGAAGCCTATCAGCAATATATAGACGCGGGTTGGTCCTCCATGACACATGATCCCGAGTACGGTGGCCAGGGTCTGCCTATTGCTATCGGTGAGTACCTTCGTGAGATGACAGGTTGTGCCAGTTGGTCGTGGTCGTCCTACCCAGGACTTTCTGACGGCGCGATGAGCACCTTGGCCGCTCACGGTACGGAAGAGCAGAAACAGATGTTTCTGACAAAGTTGGTCAGCGGTCGCTGGACCGGAACCATGTGCCTCACCGAGCCCCATTGCGGCACGGATCTGGGGTTGATTCGCACTAAAGCCGAACCCCAGGTTGATGGCACCTACGCTATCTCCGGTACCAAGATCTTTATTACCTCCGGTGACCACGACGTCTCTGAAAATATTGTTCACGTGGTGTTGGCGCGCATGGCGGGGGCGCCTTCGGGCACCAAAGGACTGTCGCTGTTTCTGGTACCCAAGTACAAGGTTGCCGAAGATGGAGAAGCCGGTGAATCCAATGGCGTGGGCTGCGGCTCTATTGAGCACAAGATGGGGCTCAACGGCAGCGCAACATGTGTAATGAACTTTGAAGAAGCTACCGGTTATTTGATCGGTGAAGCGGGTCGCGGTCTTAACTGCATGTTCACCTTTATGAATATGGCTCGAATTGGTACTGCTCTGCAGGGGGTTGCTACGGCGGAGCAAAGTTTCCAAAAAGCGCTGAGTTACGCCCGTGAACGGCTGCAGATGCGCTCATTAACCGGAGTTAAAAACCCCGATGGACCGGCGGATCCGATTATTGTTCACCCCGACGTGCGTCGTATGCTGCTCACACAAAAGGCCTTTGCCGAAGGTGGTCGCATGCTGATGGGCTATTGCTACAAATTGGTAGAGGTCATTGAGGCTGGCAACGATCAAGACGCCGCAAAGCGCGCGGATCAGGCTCTAGCGTTCCTGACACCAATTGCCAAAGCTTTTCTCACTGAGGCGGGTTGTGAGTGCGCTAACCTGGCGGTGCAATGTTACGGTGGTCACGGCTTTGTCAAGGAAAACGGGGTGGAGCAGCTGGTGCGTGATTCCAAAATCGCGACCTTGTATGAAGGTACCACCGGTGTTCAGGCTCTGGATCTGCTGGGGCGCAAAGTGCTGATGAGCCAGGGCGAAGCCATGAAGCCTTTTGTCTCGGAGATTCAAGCTTTCTGCTCAGAGCACCGTGATTCGCCATTTGCAGCGAAGTTGTTGGAAATGATCCAGCAATGGGGCGATCTGACTATGAAGATCGGTGTGGCGGCGATGGAAAATCCCGATGAGCTGGGCGCGGCATCGGTGGATTACCTGATGTTCTCGGGGTATATCACGCTTGCGTACTTTTGGGCTCAAGCGGCGCAAACTTCGCAACAGGCTCTGGATAACGGCGCTGGCGAAACCGAGTTCTATACCGCAAAAATTCAGACGGCGCGCTTCTACTTCAGTCGCTTGCTGCCACGCACCAATACTTTGGCCGAAACCATGCTGGCGGGAGCTGAAGATCTGATGTCCATGGACGAGGAAGCTTTCGCTTTCTGACACCAGAACCGTTCCACGCGGGCGAGCCGGGATTGCTATAGTGTTGTCATCGATTGATGAGAGGTTAGGCACTATGCTGGATATTGAAAGTACGGCTCTGGTTGTTGTGGATGTTCAGGGTAAATTGGCCCAATTGATGGCGAACAGGGAAACTCTGTTCGCCAATCTTCAACGTATGGTCAGGGGTGCCCAGGTTTTGCATCTGCCCATCCTCTGGGTAGAGCAAAACCCCAACAAGCTGGGTGCCACTATTCCTGAGGTGGCTTCACTGCTCCCCGATCAGTCTCCCATCGCCAAAATGTCTTTTAGTTGTACCGGTTGTGACGATTTCAATCGGGCGCTGAAAAACACAGGGTGCCAACAGTTATTGGTTGTTGGTATCGAAGCCCATATCTGTGTGTATCAAACGGCTGTGGGGCTGGTGAAAGCGGGTTATGAGGTAGAGGTGGTAACCGATGCCGTAGGTTCCCGCGTCACCGCTAATTGTGACGTTGGTATCAAGCGGATGGAATCGAAAGGTGTGGGTCTAACCAGCACCGAAATGGCCTTGTTTGAACTGATGTGTACGGCGGAACACCCCGTGTTTCGGGAGATTCAAGCGGTGGTCAAATAGGGTGTCGCGCTGCTGTTGCACTATAATTCAAGCTTAGGTGGAAAAGAATGCACCCATAACTTTAGGGCTTTGTGAAAAAATCTCCCTCAGTTGTTACTTTCTGACAGGTGGTTAGTTTGCTACTAATCTTTAGACCTGATCAGTTGCTACCAGATATAAAAGCAGGGCAGATCATGACAAGAGTTGAGCATACCACTTCCTATTACGCCGCAAGCGCCAATGACAAAGTTGAGCGCCCGGCCCTCCAAGAAAATCTGTCGGCAGATGTGGTCGTTATTGGTGCCGGTTATACCGGTCTATCTTCAGCGCTGCACCTGGTAGAGAAGGGCTTCAATGTAGTGGTCCTCGAGGGCGCGCGTATTGGCTATGGGGCGTCTGGTCGCAACGGTGGCCAGATTGTGAACAGCTATAGCCGCGATATGGACGTGCTGGAGCAGAAATACGGTGTCGATACTGCACGCACCCTGGGGGCCATGGCCTTTGAGGGGGGCGATATTATTCGCGAGCGCATCGCCAAGTATGATATCGATTGTGACCTCAAGCAGGGCGGTATCTTCGCTGCTATCACCCCGAAGCAATTTGACGGTTTGAAAGAACACAAAGCGCTGTGGGAACGTTATGGCAACGATCAACTGCGGCTACTGGACAAAAACGAAATCAGTGACGAGATTGGCAGCGAGCGTTATTCAGGCGGTCTGTTGGATATGCGCAGTGGCCATATTCATCCGTTGAACCTGGCCCTGGGAGAGGCCCGTGCCATCGAGTCTCTGGGTGGCAAAATCTTTGAACAATCCAAGGTCGTAAAAGTAGAGAAGGGTGATAAGGTCAAGGTGCACACCGATCAGGGCATGGTGGAAGCCAATTATGTGGTGGTGGCTGGTAACGCTTATCTCGGAGATTTGATTCCCCAGCTCGCGGCGAAATCCATGCCCTGTGGTACCCAAATGGTGGCCACGGAGCCTTTGGGCGAAGATCTGGCGAAATCGCTGATTACCAATGACTACTGTGTAGAAGACTGTAACTATCTCCTCGATTACTTCCGCCTCACTGGCGACAACCGTTTGATCTATGGTGGCGGTGTTAACTACGGCGGTGGGGATCCTGCCGATATCAAGAGCTTTATCGGTAAGAAACTTGTGGAAACTTTTCCGCAGCTCAAAGACGTTAAGCTGGAATTTGGCTGGGGCGGAGACTTTCTGTTGACCATGAGCCGCATGCCGCAATTTGGTCGCATTGGCGATAATATCTATTATATGCAGGGCTACAGTGGCCACGGCGTGTGCTCAACTCACTTGGCCGGCAAGTTGCTAAGTGAGGCGTTAACAGAACAAGCAGAGCGGTTTGACGCTTTCGCACAGCTGCCGCACCTGCCGTTCCCCGGTGGTCATCTGTTGCGCGTGCCATTCACTGCGATGGGTGCCTGGTTCTACGCTCTGCGTGATCGGCTGGGTATCTAGTGAAACGCAATCTGTTTGTCTACGGTTTGCTGCAGCACCCGGAAGTGCTTAAACCATTGATTGGCTATGTACCGGAAATCAGCGCGGCTGTCGTTCATGATCATACCCGTCGTATTCTGCAACACGATGACTTTGAACCTTGCGCGGTAGCTGTCGTCGAGTCGGGGTTGGCTATCGAGGGCAAAATCCTGCACCAAGTGCCGCCCCAGGCCGTGGCCTACCTCGATGAATTTGAGTGTATCGATCGCGGTATCTATGCGCGCCAATCCGTGATTTCATCACTGTCGTGTGGTTCTGAGGTGGCTTGCGATATTTATGTGCGCGGTCCGGCGCTGGCAGACAGTAATATCGGCGGTTACTGGAATCAGAGCGAGTTCAACGAGCGGCATATGGAATATGTGCTAACTGAGCTGGTTCCCCGCTACGCCAATTTTTAGCTTAGATCAATTAGTTTCGCGCCATTTGATGGTGTACTGTAAGTGGAGTCTCGCAGGGTTTGATGGTAGACCTGTGATTGAGACCGACTTCGCAGTGCGGATGGACGCGTATGCTTCAAAGTAGAAAGCCCTCCATATATCTGATCGGTCTGTCGCTGATTCTGTTGGCGATGGGCCTCGCCATGTCCGGTTTGGTGTATCAGGCCGAACGATCCCTGCGCGATGATGCCCTTATGATCAATGAAGCGGGTATTGTGCGTGGTTCAATACAACGACTCACAAAACTGACTCTGCACTCGCCTGGCGCATCGCAACCGGATATCACAGCACGGATCGATGACCTGATGGCACACTTTATGAGTGAGAGTCACTTCGCTTTTAGTGACAGCGATGGAGGGACGGAAGCTGTTTCAGTGATGCAGGATCATTGGCAGCGCCTTAAACAGTTGTTGCAGAGTTACTCTCAGTCGCAGTCGACGGCGACACGCCAGCAGTTAGTCGTGAGCAGTGAGGCCGCATGGCAGGCTGCGTTGAATATGGTGTCTGCGGTTCAGAAACACAGTGAAAGCAAAGTGCGGCGTATTCAGGAACTCCTGTACTTTATGCTGTTTCTGATTTCTCTGAGTGCGGCTGCGATAGTTGTCATGCTGGTGTTGTATGTGCGCCGCAAGCTCGAGTACGAAAGTGCCAGGGATCATTTGACTGGACTCTACAACCGTCGAATGTTCGACAGAATTCGGGAAGCGGAAGAAGCGCGCAGTGATCGCTACAATACGCCGTTGTCATTGTTGATTATCGATATCGACTTTTTCAAA
>JALUYN010000642.1 GCA_027012915.1 Cellvibrionaceae bacterium | reverse complement strand
GCACGCCAAATGCGATATTAAATAGCATGGTGGAGAAGATAGTACCCAGGAAGATCAGAGCGATAATAACGTCCACTCTTTCATAACTTACCTCCTTGGGTTCCAGCACCAGTTCGCCTTTTACGGTAAAGGCAAACATCACCGTCAAGACTACTACGCCCAAAGCCGCGGGGGCGAATAAGATCAGCAACTCGGAAATGGTGACATGTCCGGCCAGGAACATCATCAGGGTAGTTACGTCTCCTGTGATCAACGCCACGCCGCCTGAGTTAACGGCAAACACCACTAAAGCTGCCATCTTCAATTTGGTACTGCGCTCGAGATCGAACACCTGCAACAGCCCCAGACTCACCAGAGTGGCCGTCACATTGTCACAAATGGCAGACAGCAGCAGTGAAAATCCCGCCACCAGAAACAACAGCGTCCGGGTTTTCAGGCGCTCAGGGAATATGCTGCGAACCAGATTCTGAATCATACCCTTGGCATTGAGGTAAGCCACAAAGGTCATCGTGGACATCAAAAACAGCCACAGCGACGCAATTTCCAATAGATTCTCGTCCAGCTCATGGGCCACCGCCTTCTGATTGGCATCGGTACCGGCGTGAACAAACAGACTGAGCCAGGCAATGCATCCGAGGAACAAGGTGGTTTTGGCCTTATTCACGTGAATTACTTCTTCCAGAACGATGCTCAGCAGAGCAACACCCGCCAGGGTCATTAGATAGATTTCAAACATGACGATCTCTTACAACTTATATGAAAGAACAGTCAGTACATTAAGGCACACCCTGTGCTGCACTGTGTCCTATAAACCAAGAATTCTTTAAACCAGGAGCACTCTACTCAATTACAGCCTCGTAAAGATCCATGCGTTCCGCCGCGATAAGCTTCGGCTTGTACGAGCTATATGACTGGCTACCCCCGAACGAAAAACGCCTCCGAGCTGGAGGCGTTTGCAGCGTGTCGATTAATCGACAAACACACGTGCGTTGCGGAACAGACGCATCCAGCCACTGTCTTCCTGCCACTCATCTGGGCACCAGGAATTATTAACCGCGCGGAAAATACGCTCGGGGTGCGGCATCATAATGGTGGCGCGACCATCTTCCGAGGTGACACTGGTGATACCCAGTGGCGAACCGTTAGGGTTAGCCGGGTAGGTTTCAGTGAGCTGCTTGTGGTTGTCCAGATAACGCATGGATACCAAACCACTGTGATGGCAAGTGTCCAAATCCGCCTCACTGGCAAATTCTGCGCGGCCTTCGCCATGAGCGACAGCCACAGGCATATAACTGCCCGCCATGCCTTTGAACAGCACCGAAGGTGACTCTTCGATTCCAACCAGAGAGAAACGCGCTTCGAATTGCTCAGATTCATTGCGAACAAAACGCGGCCAATGATCGGCACCGGGCACCAGATCCTTAAGGTTCGACATCATCTGACAGCCGTTACAAACACCAAGGCTGAAGGTGTCATTGCGATGAAAGAACGACTGGAACTGATCGCGAGCTTTAGGATTAAACAAAATAGTTTTCGCCCAGCCCTCACCGGCACCCAACACATCACCGTATGAGAAACCGCCACAAGCCACCAGACCTTTAAAGTCTTTCAGGTTGGCACGACCAGACAAAATATCGCTCATATGCACGTCGATCGCATTAAAGCCGGCACGGTCAAACGCCGCCGCCATTTCCACGTGACCATTAACTCCCTGCTCGCGCAGTACCGCCACATCCGGGCGGGCACCAGAGTTAATATACGGCGCCGCAACGTCTTCATTGACGTCGAAGCTGAGCTTAACACCCAACCCTGGATTCACCTGGGTCACCTGATCAAACTCTTCCTTGGCACACTCGGCATTGTCGCGTAGCGCTGCCATTCGATAGCTGGTTTCAGACCACAGGCTTTGCAGAATCGCGCGGTCTTCCTCAAAGATAACCTCGCCGTTGGCCTCAATTCGCACACTGTCGTGATTATTGAGCCATCCCAACTTGGAGACACTAACACCGGCGTCAGCAAAACGTTTCAACACCGCATCGGTGTCGTCGCGACGCACTTGCAATACAGCACCCAGCTCTTCGTTAAACAATGCTGCCACTGCGTCACTGCCCAACTCGTCGATATTGATATCCACACCACAGTGGCCAGCGAAGGCCATCTCTGCGATGGTTGCAAACAATCCACCGTCGGAGCGGTCGTGATAAGCAATGACTTGATCCGCTTCCAGGCTCGCCTGCATTGCATCGAAGAAACCTTTCAATTGTGAAGCACTGTCAACATCGGCCACTTCATCGCCGATCTGGTTGTACACCTGAGCCAGAATAGAGGCACCCATGCGATTTTTGCCATTACCCAGATCCACCATCAGCAGGTCGGTATTGCCCAAATCGGTGCGCAACTGCGGAGTTACGGTCTTGCGTACATCGGTTACTGGAGCAAACGCGGAAATCACCAGCGACAGTGGCGCGGTCACAGCTTTATCTTCACCCCCATCGTTCCAGGCTGTGCGCATGGACATGGAATCCTTGCCCACAGGAATTGTAATGCCCAGTTCCGGACACAATTCCATGCCGATGGCTTCCACGGTGCGATACAGTTTTTCGTCTTCGCCAGGGTGGCCAGCGGCACACATCCAGTTTGCGGACAACTTCACATCTGACAATTTATCAATGCGGGTCGAAGCAATATTGGTCAAGGACTCACCGATCGCCATGCGACCGGAAGCCGGGCCGTCCAGCAGCGCCAGCGGTGTGCGCTCGCCCATACTCATGGCTTCACCGGCGTAGGTATCGTACGCCTGGGTGGTCACCGCACAATCGGCAACCGGCACCTGCCACGGACCTACAAACTGATCTCGGACTACCTGACCGGTAACAGAGCGATCACCAATGGTGATCAGGAAGCTCTTGCTGGCGACGGTAGGATGCTGAATCACGCGCTCAGCGGCCTCATAGACATTGATATCAGCAGTCTCGAAAGCGGCGGTGGTGTAGCTGCGGGTCTCTGCTATGCGATGCATCTTGGGCGGCTTACCGAATAGTACCGACATCGGCAGATCCACAGGTTTGGTATCGAAATGGGTATCATTGAGCACGATATGCTGATCGCTGGTGGATTCACCCACTACCGCGTATGGGCAACGCTCACGTTCACAGATAGCCTCAAAGCGCGCCAGGTCCTCAGGCATTATCGCCATCACATAGCGCTCCTGAGCTTCATTACACCAGATTTCCAACGGACTCATGCCCGGCTCGTCATTGTTGATGTTGCGCAGTTCAAAATTGGCGCCACAACCACCGTCTTTGGCCAACTCCGGGAAGGCGTTGGAGAAACCACCGGCACCCACATCATGAATAAAGGCAATGGGGTTTTGCTCGCCCAACTGCCAGCACTGATCAATGACTTCCTGACAGCGACGCTCTATCTCGGGGTTTTGACGCTGAACAGATGCAAAGTCCAGATCCTCGGAAGAAGAACCAGAGGTCATGGAAGAAGCCGCACCGCCACCGAGACCAATCAGCATGGCCGGACCACCTAGGGCCACCAGCTTGGCGCCGGCACTGAACTCGTCCTGATCGACGTGTTCGCCCTTGATGTTGCCGTAGCCACCGGCCAGCATAATGGGTTTGTGATAACCACGACGCTCGCCGTCAAAATTCTCTTCGAACGTACGGAAGTAGCCGCAAATATTCGGGCGGCCGAACTCGTTGTTAAATGCCGCACCGCCGATGGGGCCTTCCAGCATAATATCCAGCGCGGTAACGATGCGATTGGGCTTACCGTAATCTTTCTCCCAAGGTTGAATGTACTCGGGAATTTGCAAGTTAGAGACAGTGAAACCGGTCAAACCGACTTTAGGCTTGGAGCCTTTACCCACCGCGCCTTCGTCGCGGATTTCACCACCGGAACCGGTGCCAGCACCCGGGAATGGCGCAATGGCCGTTGGGTGGTTATGAGTTTCCACTTTCATCAGAATGTGGATGTCTTCCTGGCTGTAACCGTAGGCCTTGGTTTCAGGGTTCGGGTAGAAACGACCGGCCTGCGCCCCTTTGATCACCGACGCGTTATCGGCGTAGGCGGACAGCACATCTTCACCGCCCTGCTCATAGGTGTTTTTGATCATGCCGAACAGTGAGTTGGGCATGTCATTGCCGTCCAGCGTCCAGCTGGCATTGAAGATCTTGTGACGACAGTGCTCGGAGTTGGCCTGAGCAAACATCATCAATTCGACATCTACAGGGTTGCGACCCAGCTCTTTAAAACTGTCGACCAGATAATCAATTTCATCTTCGGCCAGGGCGAGACCAAGAGACACGTTGGCCTCTTCCAGAGCCTTGCGACCACCACCCAAAATATCGACGCTGGTCTGTGGCCTCGGCTCTTCGTGCACGAACAATTGGGCAGCATCGTCCAGATTCGCAAATACGGCCTCAACCATACGATCATGCAACAGCGGCAGTAGCTTTTCGCGCGCACCACCCACTACATAGTAAGCAACACCGCGCTCAACACGATCTACCTGCTTCAATCCTGCGTTCTGGGCAATATCGGTTGCCTTGGAGGACCAGGGCGAAATAGTGCCCGGGCGCGGTACAACCAGATACAGCTCGCCATCCGTAGGCTGAACAGGAGCCGTTGGACCATAGTGCAACAGCTGCGCCAGCACATTAAGCTGTTTCTCATCCAGATCAGCGGAATTGTCTACAAAGTGAACAAATTCGGCATAAACCGCTTTTACACCAGAGTCGACTTGTTGCAGGGAAGATAAAATTCGTTGAGTACGAAATTCAGAAAGAGCCGGTGCGCCACGCAGAGTCAGCATAGAATGAGAGACCTTTTCAGTTCGGAAATTGGCGATTTATTGAGCGCCAAATAGCCCCAATGGAGCTGCGCTCGGAAAAGGCGCATATTGTACTGGATCTGGCCCCCGTTAACACTATCAACCTGACAAACTAATCAATCCACGAACCAACTTATTGCTAAACCAGTGAAGGCAGTTAATTTCGGACTAAGTTGAACATATATCGGATGAATGTCAGCTAAATCATCCCCTTTCGGTCTACAATAACCAGCACAGATGCAGTAAAGGCTTCTCAGAATCCCCTATGGCCCAGTTCACTAACACCAACTCTCCGCACTATATCGCCGCCCAGCTTGTGGTGGTTATCGGTCTGTTTCTGGTGTTACCGCTGATTCTGCAGCCGGGTACCAAATTGACCCAGTTGGACCGAGTGCTCAACAGCGGCGAGCTGAAGGTTATTTCCCGCAACGGCCCCACCACCTACTACGAAGATTCCGAGGGCCTCAATGGCTTTGAATATCAGCTGGCCAAGGCGTTTGCCGACCACCTGGGTGTTCGCCTCACGATTGTTGAAGAAGAGGATCTGGACAGAGTTATTCGCGATGCCGGCAGTGCCCGGGGAGATATGTCCGCCGCCGCCCTGACCGTCACCAAGGCCCGACGCAAACAAGTGCGCTTTACACAGCCGTATATGGAGATCAGGCAACAGCTGATCTATCGCGAGGGCAACAAGCGCCCCAAGCGCATTGAAGATCTTCAAGACAAGAGCCTTTTAGTCATCAAAGGTAGCTCCCACGCAGAAAAACTTCGCGAATTGCAGAAAGAGTATCCCAGTCTT
>JALUYN010000641.1 GCA_027012915.1 Cellvibrionaceae bacterium | reverse complement strand
GGTGAGAAAATACAACAGAATTAAAGCCACAACGGCCATAAGAGTGCGCAGCAACATAGAACTTCCTTTCGTTATTATTGTTAAGCAGCCCCGAGGTTACGGGTCGAACTGCATATCCTTAGGTACGCTGATATTACGCGGTTTCTCGGGGCGTTCGCCAATCCCCTTCTTGTAATTGCGCAGCTGGAACACATAAGCCAGAACTTGCGCCACCGCCATATACAATGCCCCGGGGATCTCGTCGTCCACGTCGGTAGTGTGATACACGGCACGGGCCAATACCGGCGATTCCATTATTTGTACATTGTGCTCATTGGCGACTTCGCGAATTTTCAAGGCAAAGTGATCGACCCCCTTCGCCACCAGAATCGGTGTGGCCATTGCCTCCGGATCGTACTTCAGTGCTACTGAAAAGTGGGTCGGGTTGGTAATCACTACATCGGCCTCAGGCACTGCCGCCAGCTGCCGGTTGTTGGCCATTTCTCTCTGCAACTGACGAATTCGTCCCTTCACCTCGGGCTTGCCCTCGGCGTCCTTCATTTCATCCTTGATATCCTGCCGCGACATTTTCAACTTGCGGGTGTTATCCCAAATTTGAAACGGCACATCCACCAGAACAATCAGAATGGTTACCGCCGACAGTGCAATCGCCGCCCACGCCGACAACCAAATGGATTCCTCGAGTGCCGGCATGATTGGCATCAGCGATAATTCGAGTATGTCTTGCTGCATGCTCACCAATAGCCAGATTGCGACCGGCAAAATCACCAATACCTTGGCCAGGGCTTTGACCAACTCCACCAGGCCTTTCACTCCAAACATACGCTTGAGCCCTTCCAGAGGGTTCATGCGACTGAATTTGGGCGCCATGGCCTTGCTGCTCCAAAGCCAACCGCCCAGCGCAATCGGCCCCAAAACTGCAGCCACCAATAACACGCCAAACAGGGGAAACATCGACAGCAGCGCATCCCCCATGGAACCAGTGAGATGAGAGATCATTAGATTGGTATCGAAAGCGGCGTCCCGCTCGAGCGAAAAGTTATAGCGAATAATGCTGGACAGCCGCTCGATCATAAAGGGCCCGAACACGAACAGACCGACGGTGCCCGCCAACAAAACCGCAGTGGTGGTCAACTCCCGCGATCGGGGAACCTGGCCTTCCTCCCGGGCCTTCTCTAACCGTTTGGGCGTGGGTTCTTCTGTTTTTTCCTGACTGTCGTCTTGTTCAGCCATCTAGGGCACCCTCACCAACTGATGGACGAAACTAAACCCCTCTTCAACAAAAGTGCTGAAGTTTGGCAGGAAACTGGATTGGCTAGCCCACATCAAGAACAAACCAAACACGAGAGTAATTGGGAAACCCACAGCGAATACGTTCATCTGCGGCGCTGCTCTGCTCATAACGCCAAATGCCAGGTTCACTACCAGCAGCGAGGTCAGAACAGGCAAGGCAATCAACAATGCCCGACTGAACAGCCAGCTTCCAGCCTGGGCGATATTCCAGAAATCTGTAACCGCGAGACCGGTTTCAGAAATGGGCAATGTGTGAAAGCTGCTGACGATCAGTTCAATCACAACGAGATGTCCATTCATGGACAGAAACATCAAGGTAGCGAGAATCAAATAGTACTGAGACAAAACTGTGACGGTGACACCGTTGGCGGGATCATTCATGGACGCAAAGCCCAAACCCATTTTCATGGCGATTAACTGACCGGCCAATACGAAGACCTGAAACACAACTTGCAGAAAGAAGCCCACGGCCAGGCCAATCACCACCTGTTGCAGAACAATCATCAGGCTCTGCAGGGACAACATGGGCACTACCGGCATGGGCGGCAGCATGGGCACCACAATCAATGTAATCGTCAGAGCTAGCAGCACCCGCACCCGCGCAGTAACCACGCGACTGCCGATAATCGGCATCGCCATAAATAGCGCGGAAATACGAAACAACGGCCAAATGTAGCGGCCGACAAATTCCATAATGTTGCTATCGGTCAGAACCCACACGCAACCACCGCCTCAGCTAGCCAATCAACGTTGGGATCTGGTGAAACAAATTGGTGAACAGATCCATAAACTGGGTTAACAGCCAACCACCAGCAAACATAATGGTGCCCAGCGTAATCAACAGACGTGGCAAAAAGCTCAAAGTTTGTTCGTTAATTTGAGTAGCGGCCTGGAACATACTCACCAGCAGCCCCACCACCAAACTGGGCCCAACAATCAGAGCTACCACCACAACGGTGAGGTAGAAAGCACTGCCCAACAGATCCATTACTACTTCGGGTGTCATGATCGCTCCCCGCTATCCGTAACTCGCCGCTAGTGTACCCATGATCATGGCCCAGCCATCCACAAGCACAAACAGCATAATCTTAAATGGCAGGGAAATAATCAGAGGCGACAACATCATCATCCCCATGGCCATCAATACACTGGCCACAACGATATCGATTACCAAAAATGGAATAAAAATAATAAAACCGATCTGAAAGGCGGTTTTCAACTCAGACGTCACAAACGCCGGAATCAGAATATTCATCGGTACATCTTCGGGCCCCTGAATATCCCGGCGATCGGCCAGCTCCATAAACAGATCCAGATCGGTTTCGCGAGTTTGCGCCAACATGAATTCGTGAAACGGCACCGTACTGCGATCGAAAGCCTCACGGGCAGTTATCTGCTCATTGATATAGGGTTGCAAAGCTTCCGAGTTCACCCGATCAAACACCGGAGACATAATAAATAACGTTAGAAACAGCGAGAGTCCTATCAAGATCTGATTGGATGGCGACTGCTGCAAGCCCAGCGCCTGCCGTAATATCGCGAAAACTATAATAATTCGCGTGAATGAGGTCATCATCATGAGCAGAGCTGGCAACAAGGTCAGCACCGTCATAATGGCGAGAATTTGCAGAGTTACCGTATAGTCCTGCGAGCCATCGGCGTTGGTTTGTACTGTGACAGCGGGCAAGCCAGGAATCGGCTTCAGTGGCAGAACCTGGCTTGGCTCAGCACCAGTCTGAGCCATCGCCAAACAGGAAAAAATCAGCGCCACTAGAGCGACAAGTGATTTGAACAAGAGGGAAATCGGCAAGCGGGTATCACGATTCATCACGATTTATTTCCACCGCCAGCAATTATCTCTTTAATCTTCTGACTGAACTCTGAATTTTGTGGCACATCACCGATATCTACTACCGCATCGTCAAACGTATGTAGATGGTTAATCTGTTGAGCGGTAACTCCCACCAGCATCTGTTTACCGCCTACTTCGATCAAAGCAATGCGTTCTCGTGTGCCCAATGGCATATTGGCTACCACCTTAATGTGCGAATTGCCTACCAAAGAGCCATTGCCGAGCTTCTTTAACAACCAGGCCAGCGCGAAAATCAACCCAATAATCAGCATCAGCGCGACAAACACCTGGGTAAGATGCTGGCTGTTACTAACAACAGCACCGGCCTTATTAGCTTGTGCAGAAGTAGCCTGGGCCAAAGCTACTTCCGATAAAAGAGCCATCGTGCACAGGGAAATTGAGCTCGTAAGTTGGCGGAACATCGCAGACACAATTAACGCAGTCGCTTGATGCGCTCTGAAGGGCTGATCACGTCCGTCATGCGAATACCAAATTTCTCGTTGACCACAACCACTTCACCGTGGGCAATCAGCGTGCCGTTTACCAGTACATCCAAGGGCTCTCCCGCCAGACGATCCAGCTCGATAACCGACCCCTGGTTCAACTGCAACAGATTGCGGATTGTGATCGATGTGGAGCCCACCTCCATTGCGATATTAACGGGAATATCGAGAATGGTATCCAGATCAGGATTGCCTTCGCCAGGCATAACCGTCGCTGATGCTGCGGGCTCTGAAAATTCTTCGAGTTCTGCGGCGTTAACATCTTCCATCGGGTCAGATGCTGCGCCCTCGGCTTCCGCCATTGCCGCTGCCCACTCATCCGCCATGGCGTCCTGATTGACGTCTTCCTCGCCACCTGGCATCAAATCGTCTTCATCACTCATACTCAATCCTCTTCTGTCTCACTGCCAGACTGTGCCACATCGCTCTGAAGCGCCTCAAACGCCGACGAATTTTTCAGGGTGGAGCGATCAATGGTTTCTTCAATTTTCATGGCCAGATTATTATTCACCTGCCCCATCTTGACCCGATACATAGGAACACTATTGGCGGTCATTACATGGGTTTCCGGCATCTCAATGGGAATGATATCCCCTTCTTTGATCTCCGCCACATCGCGCAAGGTCAGTTTGTGATTCACCAGCTCACACTCTAATTGCACGGTAGCATCCATAATGTCGTTGCGCAGCGCGTGGACCCAACGATCGTCACGCTCATCGGAGTCGGTCTGTAAACCGGCATCGAGCATCTCTCGGATGGGCTCGATCATGGAGTAAGGAATGGTAATATGCAGCTCGCCACCGCCGCCATCCAATTCGATATGGAATGTGCTGACGACCACGACTTCACTGGGGCTGACAATATTTGCCATAGAGGGGTTGACTTCGGAATTGATAAATTCGAAGTCTATGGGCATTACAGCCCGCCAGGCTTCTGTGAGATCAACGAAAGCTTGATCGAGAACCATCTGCACTACCCGCAGCTCTGTGGGGGTAAATTCCCTACCCTCAATTTTAGCGTGTCGACCATCACCGCCGAAGAAGTTATCTACCAATTTAAACACCAGCTTGGCATCGAGAATAATCAATGCCGTGCCACGCAGCGGTCGAAACTTAACCATATTAAGACTGGTGGGCACGTACAGGGTATGCACGTACTCACCAAATTTCTGAATCTGAATACCGCCAGCAGACACGTCGGCGGTGCGACGCAACAGATTGAACATGCTGATACGGGTGTAACGTGCAAAGCGCTCGTTGATCATTTCCAGCGTCGGCATGCGCCCACGCACAATACGGTCCTGACTGGTCAGATCATAGGCTTTTACCGAACCGGGATCAGCATCGGATTCCGTTTCAATATCGCCGTCATCAACGCCGTGTAATAAGGCATCAATTTCGTCTTGTGAAAGTAAATCCTGCACTCGTCCATTCCCGCTTGGCTTAGATCAATATCTGACTGTTGGTTACTGCATCACAAAGTTGGTAAACAGCACCTGCTCGACACCGGCTTTGCCGATTTCCTGTTCCAGCAAACGCTGTACTTCTTCCAGGGCCAACTGCCGCAGAAGTTCTTTACCTTCTGCAGTCTGCAGTTCGGTGTAATCCTGGCCACCGAACAACATCAACAAACCGTGTTGAAGCATCGTACTGTGCTCTTCAATCGCTGCCACCACATCGTCTTCGCGCACCATCAGGCTGACGTCCGCCTGCAAAAAACGCTGGCGACCGCGGGCATTAAAGTTGACGATAATGGTCGGCTTGAGAGGGTAGTAGATGGCGGGTAGTGAACGCGCTTCTTCTTCCGCCGCTGCGGCTTCCGCCTCTACATCGGCGGTACTTTGAGCAGTTTCGTCGCCCCCCAGAAATTTCAGGGCAACCAATGTGCCGCCCACAGACAAACCCACCAACAAGAGGCCAATAACAACCAGCAAAATCAGTTTCTTTTTGCCGCCGCCTGCATTTTCCGGTTGCGATTCAGCGTTCTCTTCTGCCATGTCAAAAATCCGTCAATCGTCGCTAAATAGTATTGTGAGCAAGAGCTATGCCACGATCGATATAGCCCCGGCATCACGCGGGATAAAATTGGATTAAAACATGTCACAATGGGAATGCAAAGGCTCCTGCCGTCGCAGGCGCCTTTGGGGATGAAAGTGCCGCTAAAGGGCTAAGAATCAAACAAATTGGTCCACCAAAGCCGACGAAACTCTGGTAACACCTGTCAGCTGCGGCTCTTCATCGGAAGCTTCCTGTGAACCCTGGCCAAAGGGGCCTGCGGCGTTCTCGGAATCCTGTGACTGTCCCTGATACTCAGATTGATCGGAGACATCCACATCGACCTGACTCATACCTTCGCCGTGCAGCATTTCGCGCAAACGAAATGCGGTTTGATCCAACGCTTCACGCACCTGAGCGTGATGACTGGTAAAGGCCACACTG
>JALUYN010000640.1 GCA_027012915.1 Cellvibrionaceae bacterium | reverse complement strand
ATACTCTTCATGGGGCTCGGCGTGCGATGGCGAAGGCCATTGGCGGCAGCAATGCCCACAGCAGTTGTGTCACCCTGTTTGACGACGCCGATGTGGAACACTGGCCCAAGGGAGCCGACGTAACCGTGCGCCTGTGTCAGGCGATTGTTGCCGCAGTGGAGCGACAACCCATTCTCAACTCCTGGTTCGACGACGCCACACTGGCTTTGACAACCCACGAACACATCGACCTGGCACTGGCCGTGGATACAGAGCAGGGTTTGTTTGCACCGGTGATGCGCGACATCGCCCAGCGCGATGAACAGAGTTTACGATCCGGTCTGGATCTGCTGCGTCGCGATGTTATCGCACGTAATATCCCGCTACAGGAATTACAGGGTGCGACGCTGACACTGTCGAACTTTGGCACCCTTAGCCAAAGTTATGACCTGCCCCGCTGTGGTCGCTACGCAACGCCTCTGATTGTGCCCCCCAGCGTGGCCATTATTGGCGCCGGATCCATTCGGCCTCAGGTGGTCGCCACCGCACGTGGAATTGAAGCCCACCGGATTTTGCCCCTGTCACTGACCTTTGACCACAGGGTGATCACCGGCGCCGAGGCCGCGGTGTTTCTGGGGGCCTTGATTAAGGCTCTGATGGACGTTTGAATCCTACTCAGCCCACACAACATGCCCCATAACCCGGCAACTGGTCACACTGCGATACTGACGAAAAGCCGTCATATGTGCGAAATTAACGTCCAATTGGCAGTACCGCCGGGCATGAGGAACCACATTCCTCCTGCTCTTTCTATATAAGAGCTTTACATTGCCGAATATTTCAGTCTTATTATGGTTCCACTTCTCACCACACTGGGTTACCATTTCCTCGGCTCGAAAAAAGTCTATATTTATTTTTGCGTTTCGAAGTTCACGGTTGTGTCTCGGCCTGTAATAAGTACCAGCAACATTTCCTGCCACAGCGCCAATTGGGCGTACACGTCCCAAGGCATCACACAACTTAAGAAAATAGGAAGACGATTATGTCTAACACCGTAACCGGCACTGTAAAGTGGTTCAACGAATCCAAAGGTTTTGGCTTTATCGAGCAAGAAAATGGCCCAGACGTATTTGCGCACTTCAGCGCTATCCAGGGTTCTGGCTTCAAAACTCTGGCTGAAGGCCAAAAAGTCGAGTTCACCGTAACCGACGGTCAGAAAGGCCCACAAGCCGAGAACATCGTTGCCCTGTAATTGGCACCGTGTTCTGACGCCGGACCTCAGATCCGGCGCCCAAAAAAGCAAGGCTCTCATGCCTTGCTTTTTTTTGTCCTGAATTTATTGGCCAGTACTTACACCGGGATAATGTATACACAGGACCAGTGTTTACACCAGGACAGCGTTTACCCAAGAACACAATGTCTCCCCCAAAACAGGGCGCAATTATTTTGGCCGAAAAGAACAAAAGTCTTGTCTCAAAATCACCCTTGCGGCATCTTGGTAGCTTTGCTGGAATTAGCCGTTTGAGCGTAAACAAATAATAAACAACGGAGACACCATGGATTACCGCCTGCCTCTGGCACAAATGCAACACAACGTCGCACAACACCCTGACAAAGTCTGGCTCCATCAACCCGTTAGAGGTGTCTGGAGTTCGTACACCTGGGCCGAAGTCGACGACCAAGCCCGTCGCATTGCCCAAGGCTTGCTCGAAAATGGATTGAGCAAGGGCGATCGAGTAGCGATTATCGCCAAGAACTCCGCAGAGTGGTTTATTTGCGATATCGCAATCATGATGGCGGGAATGATCAGCGTCCCCATCTATTCCACCGCTGGCGTACAAACCATTGAGCACGTCATTAATCACAGTGGCGCCAAAGCCATTTTCGTCGGCAAACTGGACAGCCTGGAGCCTGCGCAAGAGGCCATCCCGAGCGACATGCTCTCCATCGCCTTCCCATACCCAACTGTCGAGTGCAAAGCGCAATGGAAGGATTGGCTAAAACAGTATGAGCCCCTGCAAACTCTGCACGAGCCCAAGCCCGATGATATATTTACCCTGGTATACACCTCCGGTAGTACCGGCTTGCCCAAAGGGGTGGTACTGACTCAACGCAACGTAGCTTCTTCGGCGAAAGCCGCAGCAGACCTGCCCGGAGCCCACGCCAATGAACGCGTCATGTCGTACCTGCCACTGGCACATATTACCGAACGCTGTGTTGTGGAGCTGCCGTCGTTCTACCGCCCGGGCGACGTCTACTTTGTGGAAAACCTGGACACCTTCATCAACGATGTAACCTACGCACGCCCAACCAACTTTATCTCTGTACCTCGACTCTGGACCAAATTCCAGTCACAAATCCTGGCAAAAATGCCCAACAAGAAGTTGCAGCGCATGCTGAAGATTCCGTTCCTGGGCAAGATGGTGGCGAAGAAGATTCGCGCAGGACTGGGACTGGACCAAGCCACCCGCTTTGGCTCGGGCACAGCACCAATCTCTCCCGATGTATTGCACTGGTTCCGCGGCATTGGTATCAACATTGGTGAAGGCTGGGGAATGACCGAAACCTCGGGGCTGTCGTGCGGTAACAACCCCTATAATTTTGCACACTTGGGAACCATCGGCACGCCGCAGTCCTGCGTCGAGATGAAACTGTCCGAAGAGGATGAAATTCTGATCCGCGGCGATTCAGTGTTCACGGAGTACTACAACAACCCCGAAGCGACCGCCGAATCCTTTATCGATGGCTGGTTCCGCACCGGCGACAAGGCAGAAATGCGAAGCGATGGTTCCTGGAAAATCATTGGGCGCGTCAAAGAGCAGTTTAAAACCGGTAAAGGCAAATACGTCGCCCCGGTTCCCATTGAGAGCAGCCTGGGCCGCAACTCTGACATCGAGCAGGTCTGCGTAATGGGTATCGGCCGCAAACAACCTATCGCCCTGGTAGTACTGGGCGAAGGCGCGCTGAAAGATCGCAAAGCGGCACACGCTCAACTGGAGAAGACGCTGGCAGACGTGAACAGCGAGTTGGAATCGCACCAGGAACTGGATCACATCATCGTCACTGACGAAGCCTGGAGCATCGAAAACGAGCTGCTGACCCCGACTATGAAACTTAAGCGCGACAAACTGGAAAGTCGCTACGGACACTTCCTGACAGCGCCGCTGAAAGGCAAGGTGATCTGGGAATCCGAAGCCAGTTAATAGCCAATCGATTTCCTTACGCCAGTTAGCAAACCGCCGGGATTTCCCCGGCGGTTTTTTTATGGCCTACAGAGTTCAGCTACCGTCTGGTGAAAATAGCTGAGCCCCTGTTCAAAACGCCCGTGTTGGAATTCATCCAGGGTGCCACTGCCCAAGCTGTTTTGCACATCCGTTGCCATGGAATAATCTTCCTCTAGCGCTTCATACAAGATCGCAGAACGCCCTAATTATCGCGCAGAAGAATCACGGAAACACACCACACACGCCCCGATGTTAGAAAATCTCCGCTCTCCGGCAGCTGCCCACTCTGAACAACACTCAAGACTCCAGTTTGATCAATCCAGCGACAATCTCCTTGAGCTGCTCGTCCAGCCCGACACCGGATTCAAAATGGGATAGGGACTCCTCCGCCCCGCCATGCAAAATGGCGAGCAGTTCTTGTTCCTGCTCGTCGGTTAATCCCAGAGAGAAAAAAGCTTGTTCAATTTTGGAGATGGTATTGTCGAGAATCTCCACGCTGGCCTTCTTGTGGTCTTCCTGCTCCCTGACAAACTGCCTCAATGTGGTTTCTATTTCCGTCACCACTCGCTCAATACCGGTTTTGCGCTGCTGACTGGTGCTCATCGCCATATCCAGCCCTTCCAGTTTGGCACAAGCTCCCTCGGCGATGATCATCAGATGGTCTCGCAAGCGCCCCACCAAGTCCGAGTTATCCAGCGGCAGATTGCGAACCAACAGCGTAACCGCGCGAAAATTCACAAACATGCGAGGCCCCTTCTCCAGTATCTTCTCAGAGTGATGCGCCATGCGCCCCAACAACTCTTCCTCTAAAGAAGAAATTTGATCACTGGTACTCTGGCTTAAAGCCCCATCACTACCACGCAACTGTATCGACCCCGACAGATCGTAATTGCGCAGTGACTGGATCAGCAGCTGCGCCAATTCCGCAGTGCTGTTGCAACCAAAACTGTCGCGCAAAAACTGAATCACCGTGCTCAATTCTCCAGCACTGCGCATGGCCGTCATAGCCGCTTCACTGGCCATCTGACTCTGCTCGTTCATCTGCCGCTCGGATTCCCGCGACTGAATTGCCAACTCTATCTTCGAGAGCAGAACATCATGAGGGTAAGGTTTGGTGACATAGTCGATACCTCCGACTTCATAGCCCTTGAGAATTTCATCGGTATCATCGTTGGCCGATACAAAAATCACGCGGTGTTCTGCATTGGCCTCAAGCAGTTGCGAACAGGCCTCGTAGCCATCCATGCCAGGCATGGTGACATCCATCAGCACCACAGCCGGTGGAGGTTCGGCTGCGGCCATAGTTAACGCCTGCTCACCACTGGTGGCTGCCACAACGGTGTAGCTGTCTTTCAAAAATTCCAGCGCAATCTGTAAATCCTGGGGCGAGTCATCAACAATGAGTACTTTGCTATTGGCAGATTCGTTCATAGCCTACTCCGTTACATGTTCTTTCAGTCGCTCGATACACTGATTGCAGAGCTCAAAATCAAATCGTGAAAAGGCATCACTCAAGTCAGAGATCAAGGTAGCCATATCAGGCGGCACGGACAGCCCCTCCAACTGTTCCAATACATCCTTGGCGCTGCCGAGATCCGCCATTAACAACCCCTGTAACCGATCCAGCAGCTCTCTATCGACCTGAATTTCTTCAGCGGAGTTTGCAACCACTTCAGTTTGCTCAGCCCACCGTTCCAGCCGTTTGACCAACAACCTCAATTCAGTGCGCAGAGCCGGCAAACACACGCCAGCTGCCTGTGTATCTCCCAGTTTGAGTCGTTGTTCAATATCTGCCGCTTGTCGTGAAATCTCCATGGCACCAATGCTCGCCGCCGTGCCTTTCAGGGTGTGCACCACGCGCAGCCCTTCTTCCACATGCCCCTGAGACAGAGCTTCTTTCAAAGTTTGGGCTACACCTCCCTGATCGCGAACAAAGGTGCGCAGTAATGTGCGATACAGCTTTGCATTGCCCTGCAGGCGACGTGCGCAAGCTTGAGTATCCAAACCCTCGATATCTGGAAAGACGTTATTGACCGCGGCAGTTGACTGGGAATTGTTCGAAGCAGCATTTGCGGTCGCAGATTGCAATTGGGAAACACTGTCATGTTCAACAAATCTTGCGAGCGTGTCGTAGAGCACATCAATATCGATGGGCTTGGTGATGTGCTCGTTCATTCCTGCTTCCAGGCTCTTTTCTCTATCACCGCTGAGAGCATGGGCTGTCATTGCAATTATGGGGAGTTGATCAAGGTCTTTGCCACTCGAGCGGATTGTTCGAGCCGCGACCAAGCCATCCATTACCGGCATCTGAATGTCCAGTAACACGACGTCGTAGTTCTGCTGACTCACTGCATCCACGGCTTCCTGACCGTTGCTACAAACGTCAATTTCAAAGCCAGAGCCCACCAGAGATTCAGTGGCCACCAGTTGGTTTACTTCATTATCGTCTACCAGCAACAGTCTTTTTCCAGAGAAGTTCGGGCGTGTTGTAAGCCCGAAACTCGGTACCAAATCCTTAATATTGCGTTCACCGCAGGTTAGCGCCACCAACGCGTCATAGAGATCCGACTGGCGCACGGGCTTGGCCACCCAGGCCTGCTTGCCTTCTGGAGGTTTGCAGTTCTCCATATCACAGAGCACGATTCGCATGGCCGAGGTCTCAGTGAAACTATCCAGTAACGAATCGGCATAGGGCAGTGAAGCATCCACAATCAACAGATCAGAGCGGGCCTCGTCTGCCATGATGTTCTGCACATCGTTAACCACTGCCACCTGAGTGAAGTGCCAGGCATCCAGTTGCTGCGCCAGGGTATCGGCCAACAGTTGGTTACTGACTGCCAAAAGGGTACGTAGCATTGAAGTATCCGGTGCCAGAGGGCATTGCGGA
>JALUYN010000639.1 GCA_027012915.1 Cellvibrionaceae bacterium | reverse complement strand
GCGGCTGCAGTGTCGTTGTTTTGATAATACTGTTGAGCTTCCTGTAGGTGCTCTTCGGCGGTCTTGCCGCCGCAGCTCGCCAGACCGGCAATGGTTAACGCCAGCAAGGCTTTTTGAGGGAGAGATAGCTGGGATTTCTTGATGTCCATATGTTGAGCGTGTCCTGATTCTCTAGTGATTGAATGACCTTATACTGACTGCCTCTAAAGTCAAATTGTGGTGTTGGGCTTCGCTACCGCTCAACCCAACCTAAATGGTAGGTCGGCTAGAACGTAGTGATAGCCGACGATGCAGCTGATTACAGAGGCGGTGTCGTAGGTTGGGTTGAGGCAAAACCGAAGCCCCACGACATTACAGGTCGATACGCCACCCCAGTGCGGCTACGGAGTTGTCTTGGTAGAAGTCCCCCACAGTGCCCTCGCGGCCGTCGAAGTAGTGCAGTTCCAGATAGATTTCCTGGGCTTCAAGGCCGGTATAGGCCAGCTCAGGGTTAAGGTATATGTCCTTTTCATCCAGCCCCATATTGAAGCGAGCTTTGGCGCGCCAGTTGTTGTCGGCAAAAGGGGTCTCAAAGCTACCGTTAAAGCTGTAGATTTCCTGGCGATCTATAGTGCTCGGAGCGCCTAGCAGGTTCTGACCCGTCAACTGCAGGTTCAAGCGCGCATCGCCATCACCGGGGAACAGTTCCAGAGCCACGCCCCAGCTGACACTTTCAGCGGTGGTGTAACGCCCGTCTTTGCGTGTAACTGGTGTGTCGCTGAGCCAGTTGCCTTCAAATTTAAGTGTGCCACCCAGTGCTTCCATTGCGATATCGCCGCCGACCATCCAGTTTCTGGGGTAGCGTCCTTCAATCGTGTTGGTGGCTGGATTAAACGCGAAGTAGGGTACCGATGCGCGGCCGCGCTGCACGGTTACAGCGTAGTCGCCAATAGGCCCAAGACTGCTGAAGCGTGCGCCAATGCCGCCCTGGGAATTCGGTGCGTTTTCTTTAATGGCGGCGGTTTTTACTACCGCTTCGAGAGCAGCATTGGTCTTCAGTCCGAGAATGTCTCCAGTATCGCGATTAACCGGAAACCAGGTGCTGTCTCGGTCGGGAAGTTGTGCTTCGCGAAAGCTGGGGTAGGCGACAATATCCAGTTTGCTGTCTTCGAAAAAGTGTTCGTAGCGAATTGTCGGAGAGGCCAAGCGACGATCTTCGAGGTCGTCCAGTGCAACTCTTCTCAGGTCCTGAGTGCTGAGACGATCGGTGGGTGGGAATTCGTCAATACGCCCCCAGATAATCTTCTGTGCGCCAATCGTGGTGGCGGAGTTTGCCGTGCGGTAGCGAATGTAGGTTTCGTCGTAGTCCAGACCGGCGTCGTCGAAATCCTGGTCGCCATTTTGAGAATAGGCATCAAAGCGTGCACTGGCTTTTACTTCCCATTGGTCGCGATTCCAGTTCAGCGAAGCTTTGCCGTGCAGGTAACTCTGATTGTCGGCGCTGGCATTGGAGTCACCGAAGTGGTTGGTTTCGGCCCACAGTTGGTCGAGCTTTAACAGGGGCTCGTCTTCTAGTGCTGTTTCGGGACTGTTGTTTTCAAAAGCATTGTTTTCAGAATCAATGTCTTCAGAAACGCTATCTTCTTCGGCGAACTCAAATTCCTGTTCGAGTGATTGGTCTTCTGTAGATGCGTCTTCCAGTAACAGACTTTCCTCTTCGCCTTCTTCTATATCCAGAGAGAGTTCTTCCGAGTCGGCACCGTTTTCGATCAGGAGTAGTTCAGATTCCTCTTCAATGATCAGTGTCTCTTCTGCGGCCAAAAGCTCTGCGCTGATCAGTAATGCCGTGGCGGCTGCCAGGGAATGAGAGAGAATCGGTATATTTTTCATGGTTGCTCCTTGCTCGGCCTTTATTTGGGCTTGGATCCATTCTTCTTTTTGGGGCGGAACTGAATTTCCCGGCTGTCGTCGGACAGTCCTCGCTGGCTGAACAGTTCGTCCGGTATGCCTTGATCGTAAATGATATCAGTTGTTACCAGTTGAGTTTGCGTGCCCTTTTCGAGGTTGTACATAGTACTTTCAAAAATGGTCCAATAACCCTGTACTTTTTTGATCTTGCGCGCCTGAAGACGTTTTACGGGATTGTCTTTTTTCTGATAGAAGTCGATGCGCAGTGGAATTTTCAAGCGGGGGTGAATGCAGGCGACGCGTTTGGTGTAAACGGAGTTGGATTTCTCGATGGGTGTACTTTCCAGCAGGGTACAGTCAGCGCCGCCGACTTTATCCTTGCCGATCAATTTGTGGTGATCCATGTTTACTTCGCGATCGGTCAGGTCTTCGTAGAAAAAGTCAGAACCGACAAAACGTCCGCCTTTGCGTTTTGAAGAAATGCGGCGGATTTTGTCGAGCGCAGGGAGGTAGAGCCACTGATCGCTGTCGTCCCCGATATGATCCATGGTAAGCAGGCCTGTGCCATCGACGTCGGCTGGCTTCTTAAAACGCATCAGGGTCCAGCGCTCGGAATTGCCCTTGTCGACACCATAGGTGTATAGCAGCCTTTTCTTCTTAACCTTGCCTTTCTTTTTCAAAAGCATCAGTACTCTGGCGCTAGAATCATCGCCGCTTGGGCGGTCGTAGACGGCTTGCGCCAGTGCGATAGCCGCTTCTTCTGAGGTTGCTATAGCGCCGTGGGCGGCGAGTGCGAAAACGGTGCTCAGTATTATCGAGACTAGAGGCTTGGATTTATTATTCACGGTTTTGTCCGAGGTTGTGCCTTATCTTTGAATTGTAGCTGGCTCCGGAGACTTAGGGAACGTCGACAAAAATGGAATGCTGTTCGGAAAGCGATGAAGCAGCCAGCAACATACGCATATCCCGAGAGTGTCGAGTCCTACGTCCGATACTGAACCATGGCGGCCGGGGATGGTGGTTTGATAGAGCTCATCGACAATTGCGAAGCCAATACAAAAGCACGCAATACTGGCAATTCTTACTCGGCTGCTACCTGCGTAATTTTGGGTGGCCCAGAGCCATAGTAATGTGAGTAAGGCATAGAGGGGCACGTGCAAGGCGTTCTGCAATATTGAAGGAAGCCATTCCAAATGAATGTTCTGCTCGGGTGAGGGGCTACCGGGAACGGAAGATAGCGTAATTATGGTTAACATGTAGCTCAAAGGAACCCAGATTCTTGTATCAATCATCGATTTCTCAGAGCCAGAAGGGTGTGAATATCCTGGTGCTTAGCAGCCTCTCGATCTCGCTTGTGCTCTTCGTAGGGAGTAATGAGTGCTTTGTGGAGTAGATGTGGAATCAGTAGTTTAAAAGGCATGCGAAGGTAGTGAGAGCGAACGTATAGCATCCAAAGCCACAGGCCATGAAGAGAGCTATGACAGCTGCTATGATTGGGTCGTAGGCCTCTCTCTAATAGGAAGTGTGTCAGTGCTTGTGAGGGGCCTTCAGTTGCTGCTTGGTTCCGGGCTTCATCATAAGCTTGATCTGGAATTGGGGTGTTGAGTAGCTCACGACAGTATCGCAGTGCATAGTGGAGTGGCTGTTTGAGGTCCAGGTTTCGCGCTCGCCCTATCAGGCGTTGCCAAAACTGCTGATTCTGTGTGGGAAACAACCGCAGTAGAGCATCGATATCGATGAGGTCCCTAAGGCTCAGTTCAAACTCCCCTTCGCTAAAAAGATGTGTCGCGCTATGCAGAACCATGTCTTCAGGACATAGGGTGTAGAGGTTTTCGTAACCGTCTACAGGTATCGCGGCCTTGAAGAGTTTGTTTGCATCCGGGCGATAGCGTGCGGTTTCTGGAATTATCGTATGGTGCAAGTCTAGAGTGGTACCGCGCTTGCTATGCTGCATGGGAGGTATCTCATGCATCCAGGTACGATAGTATTTCTCATCGTAGTCATCAACGTCTGATCCGCGCCAGCCTTTATGTTGCAAGGCGTCTTCTGCCATAGCTACTCGAGACTTGTGGACCATGATGTCAATGTCGCTGAAGAATCGGCCTTCTGCGGAAGGGAGGTTTGCTGCAACGTAGGCGGCTCCCTTAAGCAATATAATCGGAGTATCCAGTTCGCTGAGTTCGTTGTACAGCTGATGTATTTCGTATTTAACCAGCTCGCCATGGCGTTGAGTGTGGACATGGGCAGAGGTTAGATGAGGGAGTGCCTGCTTTGGAGTTTCAGACAATAGACTGTTGTCGCGAAGCAGTACAAACAGCTTCCCTGCAAGGTCAGAATTTCTCGCCTGGCGCACCAGAAGATCCCAATCGTTCAGTTGAAAGTGATTAATGGTCTCAGGATTTGAGAACACTTCAGATATCAGGTTCTTCATGTAGAGCTCTCCGCAAGTCTCGCAGATTCCTTTGAGTAGTGTTGCTGTTCTATAAGTTGATCAAAGAGCTCTATGGCTTCGTCCAGGTTTGAATACCTAAAATCGTAGCAGTCGCAGTTGCTGATCGTAGCATTGAGTATGTCGAAGCCTGTTTTTCCGTGAATATTGAAGTTAAAGGACTGTTCGGCAATTTCCATAAATGCGCGAGCTTTGCTGCGCGGTTTGATTTGCGTAGGGCTGTTGCGATGATATTGAGGGAAAACAATGAGTTTCTGCTGGGCGGGTTCGTTCATCCTGTCAATGCTCGAGATAGGGGCGCGCATGTGGGTAACAGTGCCTTTCGCTGTATCGCTAACCGTTGGCCCAAAGACTTCTTCGGGAGCGTATTCGCGCATGACATCGATGGAAGCGTTCTTCAAATTAATCGGGCGTGCCAGTGGCACCACCGTGTCTGCGTTTTCAATGGGGATTAGCGTTAGTTCGTCGGACAGTAATCGCCAGCCTTTGCTCGCCAGCGCCGCTGTCAGTGTACTTTTTCCGGACCCAGGCTGTGCGGGCATAATCATGGCGAAACCGTGCTTTTCAACAACAGCAGCGTGAATGATCAAAAATTGATGGGCATAGGAAGAAATGCAGTAGTTATAACCCCATTCAAACGTTGCATAGGCCTGGTCTAGGGGCATGGGCTTGAAGGGAATCATTCCATCCACTTCAAAGTTGATCTGTGGTCGGAACCAGCGCCGCAGTCCTGATGGCTGGGTTATTGCCAGGTGGTAGTCACAGAATTCCAGGTTCTGCATGGGGTGGTGCTGGTAGAGTAGATGAATGCACTCGGCAACGCTTTGAATGTTTGATTGCACTCGAACAGAGAAGGGGCCGGTCCTAAGACAGAGTCCATCACCCCTGAGTTTCTCCGATATTTCATTGAGGTGAGATGAGCGAATGGTCATGAGTGGGTGGCCTCAACAAATCCCAGCTGTTGAAACGGTTTCAAAAACGTTTCGATGATGTCGTGGCTGTCAAATTCCAGATCGGGATTGTTCAGCGAGGCGCGAAAACGCGTTGTGATTTCTCTGGCGCTCATTCCGGCGTTATCTTTCTGGAGTATTTCCAGAATGATGGCGCTTTCAGCTGTGATCAAATGGGTATCCCCTGTGCCTAAGTGATAGGCAATAACCTCATGTTGCTGGCTGTCATTCCACTCGGCCAGAGCTACGGGATGGTTGGGGTTGGTGCACCAGAAAGTGTCATCGGAGGGGGTCATGGTGTTTGCCCAGAGGTTCCTTGTCAGACAAAACGCCAGTTTAACGAATAGACAGAAGCAGAGTCGAGACTTGCTATGAGCTTTGCAGTCGAATAACGGTATACTGCCACTAAGTTGTCAACAACAGTCTTTGGGATGCTTTCCCCAGCTGCCAAGCAATAACAACCGGGGAGTGTCGCTGTCTTATTATGGTGTATCAGGCACGCACTGGTGAGTCTCGGTGTCGTAGCGATAGCCTTGCTGGCAGGCAGGAATACAATATTCCTCGCCAGGGGCAATAACCGCTCGCTGCAGATCGCCTTGGCAATCTCCATGAGCATTCAAGAAGCAATTGCCGGCCTGGTTCATCCTGACAATAACGTCTTTTGCGTCTCTCCAGTCGATGTTTCCCCCCACATCATTTAAGTCGTTCGCCAAATCGATGACTTGTTGTGCAGTTGCGCCATAGGACCACGGGGAGCAGCTGGCATTAAGTAATGCTGCTACAAGATGGTTGTAGAAGGTGCCATGACTGCCCCAGTTTCTGTGATCCAACATGACGTCGAGCAGTGTATATC
>JALUYN010000638.1 GCA_027012915.1 Cellvibrionaceae bacterium | reverse complement strand
CCACTAAACTCACTTCTCGCGCCTAGATTGGCGCGATTTGAGACGCAACAGAAGCATCAGAATTAGTGTTAACAGGCCCTAGGATAGAAAGTAATAGGTGCTGTTGTGGCGCACTAAGGTCATGGTTTCTGCCGGCGTCTCGTCTCTGTGCAACTTCTGATGACATAACTGAAAACGCGACTTCCAAGGCGCTATAGAATACGTGACTCCCGAAAGCGCTCCGGCGGTGACCCGGTTACGGACTTAAAAGCCCGATAAAAATTATTGGGTTGCGAGTATCCCAATTGATAAGCAATTTCCTGTGCTGTTAATTGTGTGTTCAACAGATAATCTTTGGCGAGTTCAATCCGCACTTCCAGGCACACCTGCCGAAAGCTGGTTCCCAGGTTGGCTAAATGACGCCGAAGCGTTCGCGGTGATAGTGACAACAGGGGAGCGGTTTTTTCCAGGCTATAACTGCACTCTCCTGGCTTCTGTACCAGCAATCGTTTTACCTGACTGACCAGATCGTTACTGTATTCCCGTTCTTTTAACAGGCGGCGTATCTGATTTTCGTAGAGCGACCGGGCTTCATCACTGTGTCCCTGAATGGCGATATAGAGCCACTGCTTGGGAATAGCCAGCACCGCATGAGGCTGTTCGAAGTCCACATGGCAGCCCAGTATCTGTTGAAATTGCCAGTGGTAAGTGGGAGCGCGAAAGTTTAGGGCTGCATAGCTGGCACAAGCGGCCAGACCGTCGGGCAGTAGCACCTGAATATAGCGCCAGGTGGAAACCAGCCATTCTTCAATCAATATCTGAAAGAACTCCTGACCACTGGGTAAAACTTCGCAGTGCAGCAGAGCGTGTTCTTCACTGACGCTGAGCCAGGCTTTTAGGTAAGGGTAGTTTTCTTCCACCAGATGACTGGCAATTTGTAGTCCTTTTTCCAGTGTCGGGCTTGCGAGCATGGCGTAGCCCATTACCCCGATATCATCAATACGTGTGCGCTTGGCGAGACGCAGGGCGATGTTGGGGACCTCATTAGTTTGCAGTTGCCGCAGCAGGCGCAGGTAGTCATCCAGGTTGTAGCCGGATTCCGGAATCCACCAGGGACGATTCAGCCCGCACCAGTGGCCCAGGGCATCGCGGTCCACGTAGTGACATTCTTCCCGCAACACCTTATCGAGCAGTAGCAGTTGATTACCGCCGTAGTTGCTGTCGTGGGCTTGTGAGGTAAACGTTCTCATGGACGAAAATGATAGTCCATGGTGGACGAAAATGCTAACACTGTGGCCTTAAATGCTATTCGTGCTTTCTCTGATAGGGATTAAGCTGTGCCCACAATCGGTTCAGAGTGATTCAAAACGAGAGGTTACTATGTCACAGACCTGCATTATCATCGGTGCCAGCCACGCGGCGGCACAGCTCGCTCCCTCACTGCGTCAGGAAGGCTGGGAAGGTAAGATCATTGTCATCGGTGATGAGCCCTATCTTCCGTATCACCGTCCACCGCTGTCCAAGGCATTTCTGGCGGGGGATCAAACCGCCGAAGGTCTGCTGATTCGCAAGCAGCCCATCTACGATAAAAACGATATCGAATTTAAGCTCGGTACGCGCGTTGAGAACATCAATCGCTCTCATAAGAATATTACTTTGACCAATGGCGAAGTGCTGAGCTACGACAAGCTGGCGTTGTGCACTGGCTCTCGGGTGCGCACCGTATCTCTGCCGGGTGTGGACCTGGAGGGTATTCACTACCTGCGTGACATCAGCGATGTGGAAGCCATCAAAGGTGATGTGGCGTCGGGCAAGAGCGCAGTTATTGTCGGTGGTGGCTACATCGGTCTGGAAACTGCGGCTTCCCTGAAAAAGCAGGGCATGAATGTCACTGTTTTGGAAATGGCACCTCGTGTATTGGCGCGAGTCACTGCGCCGGAGCTTTCCGAATTCTACACCCGAGTTCACAGCGACGAGGGCGTCACTATCAAAACCGGTATTGCTGTATCGGGTTTTGAAGGCGATGGCCGGGTGCAGCGTGTTGCCTGTGCCGATGGTTCCAGTTTTGATGCGGATTTGGTCGTAATCGGTGTGGGTATTGTGCCCAATGTGGAGTTGGCGGAAGCGGCGGGTCTGACCGTAGAAAACGGCGTGGTAGTTGATGAGTTCGCACGTACTAATGACCCAGATATCGTCGCGGCGGGCGATGTGACCAATCATCCCAATGATCTCTATGGCATTCGTCTGCGCTTGGAATCGGTGCCCAACGCCACGGATCAGGCCAAGTCTGCCGCAGCCAGTATCTGCGGAAAGGACAAGGTCTATCGTTCGCTGCCTTGGTTCTGGTCTGATCAATACGATCTGAAGCTGCAAATTGCCGGTCTGAGTCAGGGCTATGACGAAGTCGTGATACGCGGCGATAAAGATGCGGGCCGCAGCTTTGTTGCTTTCTATTTGAAAGAGGGCAAGTTGATCTCCGCCGACTGTGTGAACCGTCCCCAGGAGTTTATGGTCAGCAAGAAGATTATTAGCGAAGGCTTGCCGGTAGATCCTGCGCGTCTTGCCGATGAATCCATAGCGCCAAAGGAACTGCTCGCCAGCTGATCGAAGAATACCGGGCTTGCAGCAAGGCCCGCGTCATACCTGAGGCCCCAGGAGTGTGGATCGTCATCTATACTCTTGGGGCTTTTGCGTTTTATGGGGCCCAGTCTTGGGGGGCTTTAGAGTTATATAAGTTGAACGTTTAATGACCGAATAGGTCATCCCCGTCATAATTTTTGGCCAAAAATGCAATTGCTAGGCTTTTGGGGCTGTGCGAGACTCGCCAGGCTTTTAGCGCGCGGTGTTACGTGCGCGCAACTTCCAGGAATTCTCCATGACAGCTCAAGAACCCATACCGGATAACCTGACACTACAGGCGGATAAACCTTTGCGCATTTGTTTGCTGGGCTACAGAAGTGCTCCCTTTGTTGGGGGACAGGGTATTTACCTCAAGTATCTTAGCAAGGCGTTGGTCGATGCAGGACATTCGGTTGACGTTATTTCAGGTCCTCCATACCCGGATCTGGATCCAAGGGTAAAGCTGATTGAAATGCCCAGTCTGGATCTGTTTGCTGGTCCTCAGCACCATGCGCTGGCGTTGCGGCCAAAACACCTGCTGTCCTGGTCCGACTTTTTTGAATGGTGGAGTATGCTCACCGGTGGTTTCGCGGAGCCATACAGCTTCTGTCGCCGCGTTGCCGATTATGTGAAAAAACATGGCCACCAATACGATCTGGTGCACGATAATCAGAGCCTGGGTTACGGCCTGCTGAGCTTGCAGAAGATGGGTATCCCAACGATTGCCACGGTGCATCATCCAATTACCCGCGATCTCGAACTGGCTCTTAATGCAGCCCCCAACTGGTGGTATCGCCTGTTGGCTCGACGCTGGCATTCCTTTTTGGGCATGCAGAAGAAGGTGGTTCAAAGGTTGGACCATGTGGTCACCGTATCGGAGCAATCTCGGTCCGATATTTCTCAAGCATTTGATCGTCCCGAGAAAGATATCAGCCTGATATACAACGGTATCGATACCGATTCATTTCGACCTCTCGATGACGTTCGCAAGCAACCTATGCGTTTGATGACCACCGCGTCAGCGGATCAACCCTTGAAGGGCTTGCGCTATCTGTTAGAAGCCATGGCGCGCTTGAAACCGGAGTACCCCGAGCTGGAGTTGCTAGTGGTTGGGAAGCTCAAAGAGGGAGGCGCAACGGAGCGTCGCCTGCGCCGCTTAAAGCTCGAAACTTCGGTGAAATTCGTATCGGGCATCAGTACCGAGAAATTGGTTGAGTACTACAACGAAGCCGCCATTGCGGTTTCACCTTCGTTGTACGAAGGCTTTGGCCTGCCGGCTGGTGAAGCCATGGCTTGTGGTTGCGCGGTGATTTCTTCCGATGGTGGAGCCTTGCCAGAAGTTGTGGGTGACGCAGGCCTGGTGGTTCCAGCAGGCGACAGCAAAACCATGGCGGAGGCGCTAAAACGCCTGCTGAACCATCCCGCTGAGCGAGAAAAGTTGCAGCAACTCGGACGCCAGAGAATTCTGGAAAAGTTCAGCTGGCAAGTGGCTGCGCGTGAGTTTACCGATTACTACCACGCAATCCTCGCAAGTGCCAAAAACTAAAAAGATTTAAGAGAATAGCAATGCAAACCATTGATTTTGAAAAACTACAGCTAAAAGATGGCGATCGTTTTCTCGATGTAGGCTGTGGCGAAGGGCGTCATACGCTTGGCGCCTACCTGACGGCCAATGTAGAGGCTATTGGGGTGGATCTGTCGGAGAAAGATCTGCGCACCGCGCGCCAGCGTTCCAAGGAGTTTGTCGATCCAAAAGACAAAAGCAGAAGTGTTAAGTTTCAAAAGGCCAACGCCCTGGCGTTGCCGTTCGAGGATAACAGTTTTGACAAGGTCATTTGTTCCGAGGTGCTGGAACATATCCCCGACTATCAGGGTGTGTTGAAAGAGTTGATTCGCGTGGTAAAGCCTGATGGCTTGCTGGCTGTCAGTGTGCCCCGTGCATGGCCTGAAGAAATCTGCTGGCGTCTGAGTAAGGCCTACCATGAGGTAGAAGGTGGGCATATTCGCATCTTCAACGCGCTGCAGTTGCGCCACGATGTGGAAGCTCACGGTTGGGAGCGTTTCGCTCAGCACGGTGCCCATGCGCTACACACACCCTACTGGTGGCTGAAGTGCTGGAAATGGGAGCAGGAATCGAAGCTGGTGGATGCCTACCACAAATTGTTGGTGTGGGATCTGGCCAAGCGCCCCTGGATTACCCAAAAAACCGAAGCGCTTTTGAATCCGGTAATGGGCAAGAGTGTGGTGATGTATTTCCAGCGGAGTGAAGCTTGATGGAAAATATGCTGCTAACCCAGGGGATGTACCCCGAAGCCTTCTTGCGCAAAACGGTAGACTACATTCTGTCGGTGCAAACGGAGGACGGATGTATTCCCTGGTTTACCGGCGGCAAAGCCGATCCCTGGGATCATATCGAAGCGGCCATGGGTTTAACCATCGCCGGTGAATACGAGGCAGCGCGAAATGCCTATCGCTGGTTGCTGGAGCAGCAGCTGGATGATGGCAGTTGGTATGCCAATTATCAGGACAGTAAACCCCTGTATTGCGACAAGCGTGAGACCAACTTTGTTGCGTATATCGCCACCGGTTTGTGGCACTATTTTTTGATCACCCGTGACGATGCGTTTCTGCAGGAAACCTATCCTATGGTGCACGATGCCATGGAGTTTATCGTTAGAAATCAGGCGCCAACGGGTGAGATCTACTGGGCCGTTAGCGAGTCCGGTGAGCCACTGAAAGACGCACTGGTCACTGCCTGCTCCTCGGTATACAAGAGTTTGGAGTGCGCCATTAATATCGCCGTAACGCTCGGGCAGAACTGCTCGGTATGGCGCGAGTGTTACTCCCGGTTGGGCGTTACTCTGCGCAATCACCCTGAGTGCTTTGACCGGACGTGGGAAAGCAAAGAGCGCTATTCCATGGATTGGTTCTATCCCATTTTGGCGGGTGTTTACGATCAGGTCGGAGCTAAAGCGCGCATTAACGAGCGCTGGGACAAGTTCGTGCGCCCGGATATGGGGTGTCTGTGCGTCAGTGATGAACCCTGGGTTACGGTGGCTGAGTCCTGCGAGTTGACCATGGCACTATTGGCGGCGGGAGAGCGCGACAAGGCGGCGATGATCTACAGCTGGTTGCACCAGTGGCGTGACGAAAGTGATGGTGGTTACTGGACCGGTTATCAGTACGTGGAAAAGATAATCTGGCCCGAAGAAAAAACCGCCTGGACGGCTGGAGCGATTTTGTTAGCAGCTGACGCGCTAACCGATCAAACACCAGCGTCGCGGCTGTTCCTGGAAAATAATGTGTTACTTCCGGCGGAACAATCCCAGAGTGTTAACCGTGGGGAGTTCGTCAAACAGTCCTGAAGCTTTGGCGAGTTTCCAGATGTTGTAGGGGGCCTGACCACCATCAGCGGGGTTGGGGAAAATATCGTGAATCGCCAGAATGCCTCCAGGCTTAATGAAGCTGGACCAGCTACGGTAGTCTGTCTGCGCCGCTTCCTCACTGTGACCGCCGTCGATAAACAGCATGCCCAGAGGTGTTGCCCAATCT
>JALUYN010000637.1 GCA_027012915.1 Cellvibrionaceae bacterium | reverse complement strand
GCTTCCACCAAGTATGGCGGAGTTGTTACCGCTTGCGGTCTGGCACAGGGCATGGATTTTCCTGCGACTGTGGCACCATTTATTCTGCGTGGCGTTTCGCTGATCGGTATCGATAGCGTTCAATGCACTAAAGACAGACGCCAAGCGGCATGGGACGCCCTGGCAAAAGAGTGGGACGTGAAGAAACTGGACAGTGTGACAACAGTTATTGGTTTGGGAGACGCCATTGAACAGGCTCAGCAACTGCTGGAAGGCAAAGTACGTGGCCGCATCGTTGTGGATGTAAACGCCTGAGCGTTTTAGCGCCAATCCACACTAGACACGCTTGAAAACGGCGACAGTCAACTGTCGCCGTTTTTATTTTGATACATCAGGATATCCGTATCGTGAAGCATTTTTTCCAGAGGCTTGATGTTGTTGGCATCGTAAAACTTGTAGCCGCTGCTGGCGGACACAGGGAACATGAGCTGCAACTTATCCAGCTCGTGGTCGACACGATCCAGCAACCGTCCGATATCCCCAGCATCGTTCATCAGTGCCATAACTGCGAACTCATCTCCTCCCAAGCGCGCCGCCACATCCACATCCCGCACTGAGCGCTCCAAAATAGTCCCAAAAGCGGCAATGGCTTCATCGCCGGCATCATGGCCGTGCTCATCATTGATCTTCTTCAAACCATCCATATCGAAGTATAGTAATCCGATGCCCTGCTGCTGGCGCCTGGCCAGATTGATACAGTTTTCTCCTATCTCATAAAAGCCACGGCGGTTGTAACAACCGGTCAAGTGATCCTTGATGGACAATTCCTGAACCTGAAGATACTGATCGAGCAGCTCCAGATCCTGACCCACCAGATCGCGAAACTGCTCCATCAAAGCCAGATAGGTTTCCTGGTAATCGGTGGTTTTGTAATCCATCACACAGATGGTGCCGAAGGGATTGCCGTCGGGCCAGTACAAGGGCAAGCCGAGATAGGAATTAAAACCATCATCCGAAACTTCGGGGTTGTCGTCCCACTCGTCGAGCTCTGTAGCGTTGTTGACGTAAATCGCCCGCCCTTCGGCAACGACCTTCTTGCAGAAAATATTGGTTTCTGGAGGAATCGGAGTATCACCGGCTGGGTAGGGGTTAAGTTCGGATTCATTGGCCACCACTATCTGATAGCCCTTGTCCGTATACTGAACGATAAAACCACCTGGAGCCTGAAAAATGTCGGCCATAATATTGACCGTGTTCTGCCACTTGACCAACCGTTCTTCGAACAACTCGGCGTCGATCACCCAGCTGTTTTCATCAAACCTCTGCATACTGCCTTACCTCGCATATCCCTGCGTCCAGTCTACGCCTGCGGGCACATATATCAACAACCCTATAGTCTATAGGGGAAATAAACTGCCCATCATCACACCGTCAACTGAATATGCGTCACTCATCATGGCTCTCTACAAGAAATCCAGTGCGAAACGGTATGAACCTCTGCCAACAACCGACCGAGAACTGCACACATGCGCTCACTGAAAGTGAAATCTGCGGGCCTAACTCGCCCCATTCATAATCGCTGGCAACATTGATCTCCTGCACAAAACTCCAGATATAAAAGTAAGTCTGATCGAGACAGATTGAAATTCTCAGAAGTCACCCGATGAACTTATGCGAACAACGGTATCGTGCCTCTAATAGATGACCAACAAAGCACAGAAGTTGGCGTCCAAGGACTTTATTCAAGCGTCTGTTTTAGCTATAAAACAGCAATAATAATTAACAAGAGCAGAGACCATGATTTCACTCCCGTCCTTAATTGAGCGCGCCGCTCGCCTGAACCCCACCGGCATTGCCACGCGCTTTCGCCAACGCCAGCACAACTGGCAACAACTGTCCGAGCGTATGGCTCGACTGGCTGGCGCCTTACAGACTTTTGATCTGGACGAGGGTGATCGTGTTGCGGTCCTCAGTTTGAACAGCGACCGCTACTACGAGAGCTTTTTTGCGGTTCCCTGGGCGGGCTACTGTGTTGTACCACTGAATACCCGCTGGGCATTACCGGAGAACCAATACGCCATCGATGACTCCGGCTCGCGCATTCTTCTGTTTGATGACAACTTCGCCGAACAGGCCTCTGAATTGCTGAACAAGAGCAAAGGCTTGATCGCCGCTGTCTATATGGGCGACAAAGAGTGCCCCAACTGGGCACAGTCATACGAGGATTTGATCAGCGATAACAGTGCAATAGCCCCGTCGACTCGCGGCGGCTCTGATATGGCCGGTATCTTTTACACCGGCGGCACCACGGGCTTTCCCAAAGGTGTTATGCAATCGCATCAGGCAATCTGGGCCAGCGCCATTGGCGCCACTCCTGAGTTCCAGATGGGGCGCCAGGACACTTACCTGCATGTCGCCCCCATGTTTCATATGGCCGATTTTGCAGGCGGCATGGGCGCCACCCTGGCCTGCGCCAGCCACGTAGTATTGGACTCTTTTGATCCCGCCGAGGTGTTAGACACCTTCAGCAAAGAGAGCATCACCCACGTACTGTTAGTACCGGCCATGATCAAGATGCTGCTGAATCATCCCAACGCCAGCACGGCGGATGTTTCCTCCCTCAAGAATATTATCTACGGTGCCTCACCCATGCCGGCCGAGACGCTCAAACAGTGTCTGGAGCTGTGGCCTGACGTCGGACTGGTGCAAGCTTATGGCCAAACTGAAATGGCACCGATTATTTCCTTGATGTCCGCCGAAGATCACGTCATCGGCGGTGAACGGCTGAAATCCGCCGGTCGCCCTTCGACCGTTACCGATGTGCGTATCGTTGACGACAATGGTAATGACTGCCCGCCGAACACCTCCGGTGAAATCGCTGCCCGCGGCCCACACTGCATGCTCGGCTATTGGAACAAGCCCGAGGAAACCGCCAAAGCACTGCAAAATGGCTGGGTATTCACTGGCGACGCCGGCGTGCTTGATGACGACGGTTTTCTCTATATTGTCGATCGCGTCAAAGATATGGTGGTCAGCGGTGGTGAAAACGTCTTTACCACCGAGGTTGAAAACGCCGTCATCAGTCACACAGCCGTGCAGGACGTAGCCGTGATTGGCATCCCACACGACGAATGGGGTGAAGCGGTGCACGCCATCGTAATTTTGCACCCCGGCCAGCAGGTTTCCGAAGATGAACTAATAGATCACTGCCGCGAGAGAATTGCGGGTTATAAGTTGCCGAAGTCAGTGACCTTCCGCGAGGAACCTTTGCCTCTGTCAGGCGCTGGAAAAGTGCTCAAGTCCGAGCTGCGCAAGCCCTATTGGGAAGGGCGCGACAGACAAGTAAACTAACTCTGCAGGCACCACGGCAGAACGAAAAAAGCCCGCTCCACGCGGGCTTTTTGTTAGGGGCGGTTTAACTAGCCCCCTTGCATTTGATCCTGCTGATTCAGCGGGTCTTTCGAGCCGTTCAAGACTTTCGAGTCAATGAAATCCCGAACAGCCCCAAGGCCAGCAACAAGAGAGTCATAGGCGCAGGAACCTGTCCATCGGGGCCTGGAGGATTAAACGGCACACCACTGCTGGACATCTCCAGAATCTCATCGTTGCTGAGAATCTCGTCGAAGAAAAACACATCATCAATCAGTCCGTCGAACCACTCGCCAAACGATGGGTTGCCACCAATACGAGTGAAATTCAAACCAGTGCCGTGCAACGCAGGACCATCGGACACCAACAAACCGTCAACAAACAAGGACGTGGTACCGCCTTGCTCGTAGGTCACGGCAATAAACTGCCATTCAGGAGACACTGCACCACCACCTGCAATAATGGGGGTACCCGTAAAAGCTGACCAGCCGCCAGGCGCTCTGGCATCCAAACCCAACGCACGATCGTAACCGCCATTGTCGTGGGAAATAACTTTACCGTGCGGCGTAGATCCGGATGCTTGAACCCAAGCCCCCATAGTCAACAGCGGATACAGGTTCAGATCCAAATTCACGCGATGTAGCTGGTGATGTCATTGTTAACGTCAACATTGAACTGATAAGCGCTATCACCAGGATTTCCGGTACGCCCCGCTACCTGGGTGACACCAACAACACTTGTTGCGTTGTGACCATTGCCAGTTACGTCATTGGCTGTACCCGCAGGACCGTTGAAATCATAATAGGCGACCAACCCGGCTTGAGCTCCCAGAGAACAAGCGGCAAGACTGAACAGGAGTCCGGTTCGAGCTAACAAGTGCTTCATAGATATCCTTAAAATTGAAACCAAATTCGACTTGATAAGTTTATTCCAAAGCACTTAGGCAAATATCGATCCATGACATATAAATCAACAAATTAGCTCGACGCCAAACTCAACATGTAAAAAAAGCTGACAGCAATAGACTCTCTTTTAGCCAAGCAACTCACGCCTGCCCTGCTGAGCAGTGTGGGCAGCGACGTACTCCTCTTTCAGGCGCTGAATCAGTTCCTTAGTGCTTGGAACATCGTCGATACTGCCAACCCCCTGCCCCGCTGACCAAATATCTTTCCAAGGCTTGGCCGTGTTCTGTTTGGTGTCATCTGCGGCATCATCCAGCTCCGCACCGAAGTCGATATGGTCGGGCTTGACCATGGTTTTTATATCCAGACCGGCACGGGTAATACTCTGGCCGATAAAACTGGCCGGCACGCCCGAAACCACCGGCGTGTAGACAATATCGGCGGCGCTGGTTTCAGTGAGCTGATCTTTGTATTCCTGCTGCACGGCGCATTCCTGAGTGCCGATAAAGCGCGTTCCCATATACGACAGGTCTGCCCCCATCATCTGCGCTGCAGCCACGTCACTGCCGGTAGACTGACAACCCGACAGCAGCACGGTTTTGTCGAAGAACTGGCGAATCTCATTAACCAGGGCAAATGGGTTCCAGGTTCCCGCGTGACCGCCCGCGCCGTTTGCCACGGCGATCAGCCCGTCGACACCAACACTTGCAGCCTTGCGGGCGTGCTTGGCGTTCACTACATCGTGAAACACAATACCGCCGTAACTGTGCACCGCGTCCACCACTTCGGGCATCGCGCCCAGCGAAGTGATAATCAAAGGCACCTTATGCTTCACGCACACGGCCAAGTCATCGTGCAATCGAGGATTGCTCTTGTGGACGATCAAGTTAACCCCGAAAGGTGCAGGTTGCTTGCCAGTTTCCTGCTCGTAGCGCGCCAATTCCTCGCCAATCTCGGTTAGCCAACTTTCAAACCCTTCTGTAGAACGTTGATTCAAGGCAGGAAACGTTCCCACCACACCGGCTTTACAGCATTCGGTCACCAGAGAGGGACCGGAAGCCAAAAACATGGGCGCAGCAACAACGGGAACACTTAAACGGTTTTTGAATAGTTCGGGTAATGCCATTTGCAACTCCAAAGCGAATAGAAGAATTGCAAACCAGTGTATGAATTCCCACACCCGAACTAAATCGTCAAATTTGACACATTTAGTGCTACTTTTGACAGCCCAGTTAGTTATCCTATAGCCATAGCTATTGTGTGAGAAACCAAGTCATGTATCGCATCGGAATCGTACTGCTACCGGAGTTCTACCTCTCCAGTATGTCGGGATTGATGGACAGCCTTCAGGTGGCCAATGCCCACATTCGCAACCAACAGAATAGCGCCTCGGTGTACTTTCAATGCGACACCCTCAGCCAGGGCCGAGACGCTGTTGTGTCTTCGAGCGGCATAACCATTAAAGCGGATAGCACTATAGTGGATGCGGACAAACACTATGATTTGATCTACTTGCCTGGTTTTTACTACCACGGTATTGAACCCCTGCAGCAAAGCCTGCAACAACAAGCTCCTTTGCTGAAGTGGCTCAAACAGCAGTACCAACAGGGTACGCGCTTGGCCGCCAACTGCACTGGCACCTTTACGCTGGCGAAAACCGGTCTGCTCGACGGTCGAGAAGCCACCACCAGTTGGTGGCTGGAACATCAGTTTAAAAATCTCTACCCGCTGGTGAAACTAAAAGCGCGAGAGCTGCTAACCGAGGACGATCAGTTGCTCTGCAGTGGCTCCATGAGCGCCAGCCTGAACCTGGCAACCTGCGTTATCGATCGTTTCCACAGCCACGCGATGGCCATCCAATGCGCGAAGGTAATGCTGGTAAACAACAACGATCAAGCCCAGTATCAAGAGCT
>JALUYN010000636.1 GCA_027012915.1 Cellvibrionaceae bacterium | reverse complement strand
ACATTGGTGCCCTTGGAGTCGTTATAAAAGTTGATTCCCCGATGTTCCGCCACCCACTCACAGCGATGAGGTAATCCCTTGAATACTTTCAAGGTTTCCAGCATGGCATCAATCGACAAACCCGCGGCATAACCAAGCGCCATCGCTGCCAGAGCGTTTTCAATATTGTGACGGCCAGGCATGCGGATGTCTGATGCTGGCATCAATCCGTTAAATTCAAATGCCAGCCACTCTTCGCCGTTTTTTTGAATCAAACCAAATCCATCTCGATCCGGACGATTCAAGCCAAAGGAATAGCGCTTTACGCCATCGGCTATGGGCGGACTGGTCAGCGGATCAGCGCGATTCACCACCACCTGCTCGGCACCAAAATAGATCTTCTGTTTTGCCCGATGATAGTGTGCCAGCGATTCGTAGCGATCCATATGGTCTTCGGAAATATTGAGTATGGTGGCGACTTTCGCCCCCAGCTTGCCAATGGTTTCCAACTGAAAACTGGACAACTCCAGTACGAATAAATCTGCCGGCTTTTGCAACAACTCCAGCACTGGCACACCGATATTGCCGCCAACGCCCACAGCTTTGCCATCGGCCATAGCCATATCTCCCACCAGAGTCGTCACTGTGGATTTGGCATTGGAACCGGTAATCGCCACGATTGGCGCATCCGCCTCGCGCAGGAAGAGTTCGATATCACCAACAATAGACACACCTTCCTGATGGGCCTGTAGCAGCGTCGGGAGTTCGGGACAAATGCCCGGACTCAAAACAATTTCGCTGACCGCGCAAAGGGTATCTGCACTCAACTCTCCGGTTTCGAACTTGAGGTGGGGGTACTCCGCTTTGAGCTCATCCAGCATTGGCGGCTGCTCGCGGGTATCCAGCCATACAAAAGGCAGCCCCTTACCAGACAAATAGCGCGCAACGGACTGCCCGGTAATTCCCATACCGACAATCGCTGTCATCTTGTTGTTCGCTATCAGTTCCATCACGGAGCCTCGGTGTTCGTTTCTATCAACGCAATTTCAATGTCGCCAGCCCGAACAGGACCAGCATTACGGTAATAATCCAGAAGCGCACAATTACACGCGGCTCTGGCCAACCTTTCAGTTCATAGTGGTGATGCAACGGCGCCATTCTGAAAATGCGACGCCCGGTTAACTTGTAAGAGCCCACCTGCAAAATCACCGAAACGGTTTCCATCACGAAGATGCCGCCCATAATAAAGAAGACTATTTCGTGTCGTGTAATCACAGCGATCACACCTAGCGCCGCACCCAGCGCCAACGCACCGACATCCCCCATAAAGACCTGAGCCGGATAGGTGTTAAACCACAGAAAACCAAGCCCCGCGCCACACAGCGCAGCACAGAAAACTACGACCTCACCAGCTCCGGCGATGTACGGAATGTGCAGGTAGCGGGCAAACTCAACATGCCCAACCAGATAGGCAATAATCCCGAGTGCAGCTCCCACCATCACGGTCGGCATGATCGCCAAACCGTCCAGGCCATCGGTCAAATTCACCGCATTACTGGAACCGACAATCACAAAGTAAGTCAAAACGATATAGAGCCAGCCCATATCCAGTGCAACATTCTTAAAGAAGGGCACAATCAACTGCGTCTCTGCCGGAGACGCCGCGTTGTAGTACAAGAAGAACGCTGCTCCGAGACCGGCGACCGACTGCCAGAAATATTTCCAGCGTGCAGGCAGACCACGGGAGTTGGACTCGATTACTTTTCGATAGTCATCCACCCAGCCAACTGCGGCAAAAATTCCGGTAACAATTAGAACCACCCAGATATAGGCGTTCTCGAGATCCGCCCACAACAGACTGCTGACAAATATGGATGCCAGAATCAGAGTCCCGCCCATGGTAGGCGTACCAGATTTACTCAAGTGAGATTCAGGACCGTCATCACGCACTGATTGGCCGATCTGTAATTCATTGAGCTTGCGAATCATCCAGGGACCCATTAACAGCGAAATGGCCAGTGCGGTTAGCACCCCGAGAATCGCCCTTAGGGTCAGGTATTGGAATACTCCAAAGAAAGAAGCGTATTGCTGCAGATATTCTGCTAGATACACGAGCATTATTGTTCACCCCTGTCTGTCGTGAGATGTGTCGTGAGTTTTTTAACCACTTCTTCCATACGTGAACTGCGAGATCCCTTCACCAATACCACCGAATCAGACCAAACCTGACCGGCCAAAAATTCATTCACTTGCTGTTTGTCTCCAAACGTTAATACTTGCTGGCCATCCGCCAAGTGTTGTCGAAAGCTATCCGCCACTGGCTCAGCGTCTCCGACGGTAATCAATCGGGCCAGGCCTGTTTGCTGCAATGCCACTCCTAACTCTGACAAAGCAGTCGCGGCATCAGCGCCCAGCTCTGCCAGCGCACCAAGCACCAACGTCACCTGCTTGCCCAGCTGCTGAAAATCCACAAGCGCTTTGGCTGCAGCCGCCACCGAAGCAGGGTTGGCGTTGTATGAATCGTCCAACACCAACAATTGCTGACCGACTCGGTAGGGTTTCATTCTTCCGGCTACGGGTTTTACGTGACTTAAACCCACGCGAATATTCTGCAAGCTGGCACCAGCACTCAATGCGCAGGTAGCCGCGGCCAAAGCGTTGGCCACATTCTGTTTTCCGAGTAGCGGAAGTTCGACGACGACGCTTTCCTGATCAACTACGAGTTCAAAGCTATAGCCTCCGCCAGCCTGCAGTTCGATGTTACGAGCGCAAACATCAACTTGTTGATCGGTGACTGAAAAACGGCAAATGCGCACATCCGGGCGATTCTCGGACAACCAATCACACCACTGCTCGGCGTAGAGCTCATCGGCATTTACAACCGCAGTCCCGTCTTGAACCAAGTGGTGATAAATGGTGGACTTTTCTGCCGCAACGCCAGCCTCGGAACCGAACCCTTCCAGATGTGCAGCAGCAACATTATTCACAAGCGACACATTCGGCTGCGCCATCGACGCCAGATAATCAATTTCACCTAAACCACTGGCTCCCATTTCAATCACCGCAAACTGCGACTCTGGCGGAATGGCCAATAAAGTCGTCGGCGCACCAATGTGATTATTCAGATTGCCACGAGTAGCTGTTGTATTTCCGCATTCTGAGAGAATGGCCGACAGCATTTCCTTAACCGTGGTCTTGCCACAACTGCCGGTCAAGGCCACCAGGACACCGCTGAAATCCTTTCGACTTGTGGACGCCAGATCGGCCAGAGCCCTCGTGGTATCCGCCACTTGCAACTGGGCAAAATGTCCTGGCAGCAACTCACTCGGAATGGGCCGCTCGACCACTGCCGCGACGGCACCATCTGTCGCAGCCTGGGCAACAAAGTCATGCGCATCAAAATTTTCGCCCTTGAGCGCAACGAATAAGTCGCCCGCCTGAATCGTGCGAGTATCAGTGCTGACACGATCAAAAACGGCATCCTGACTCAACAGAGTTCCCTGCAGGGGCGCGGCTATATCGCTAAGGCGCAATGACTTAATCACATACACCCCCTACACGTTGTTTAAGAGCCATTTCGGCGCAGCGAAAATCACTGAAAGGGAGCTTCTCGTCACCTATCAGCTGGTAGTTTTCATGCCCCTTGCCCGCCAATAACACTATGTCGCCAGCGGCCGCGTTGACGATGGCGTAGCCAATCGCACTGGCACGGTCTTCAATCACATTCGCGCGCGAGGCATCTACCAATCCGGCCTTTATGTCTTCAATGATCTGCTGCGCGTTTTCCGAGCGGGGATTGTCACTGGTAATCACCACTGCATCAGCGTTCTGCTCGGCAATTTCCGCCATCTGTGGCCGCTTACCTCTATCGCGGTCACCCCCACAGCCAAACACACACCACACTTTTTGGGATTGGCCGGTGTGCTGTCTTAGTGCGCTCAATACAGCACGCAGAGCATCGGGCGTGTGGGCAAAATCTACCAACACTGAAATATCCGTGCTAACTGCAACAGGCTCCATCCGTCCAGCCACTGCAGGCAGCTCGCTCAAACAGGCAACAATATTGTCGATTGGATGCCCGCACAGATGTGCCGCCGCAACCACCGACAGAATGTTGTAGAGATTAAACTCTCCCCAAATGCCAAGCTTCAGCTCAAACTGTCCGGACGGTGTATGCAACATGGCACACATTCCCTCAGCGCTCTGTTTTATCTGTGAGCAGTAGTAATCTGCCGAGCATTCGGTCAGCGATACGGTAACGACCGGCGCGCTCGCAGCAGATTCAAACTCGGCAAAGTAGGCGTCATCTTTATTCAACACCACACCACGCAAACCCGGGAATTTCATCAATTCACGCTTGGCCGCCACATACCTGGCTTCATCACCGTGAAAATCCAGATGATCGCGACTGATATTGGTCACCACCGCCACATCAAAATTCAGATCGGCCACTCGACCCAGCGCCAACCCATGAGATGACACTTCTGCAACCACAGCGGACGCGCCCTGCTGCAACAACTTGGCCAGAATTTTTTGAAACTCGATGGCATCCGGTGTCGTCATGCCGTTGTAGATCAGCTCTTCACTGCAAATGCCATACCCCAGAGTGCCCACACTGGCAGACACAGAGCCCAGGCGATGCAGAACTTGCGCCAGCCACTGGCTGCAGGTCGTTTTTCCGTTGGTCCCGGTAATACCTACCAGAGTCAATTTTTCGGATGGATGGCCAAATAGGTTTCCGGCGATGGCACTCAGGCGATCTCGCAGATGCGGCACCGAGACCTGTACCACACTGTCATTGGCAGAAACGGAAAAGCGCTCACCGTCAGACTCGCAAAGTACCGTGGCAGCGCCGCGCTCTATGGCCATGGAAATAAAACCACGTCCATCGGTGTTGTCACCGGGTAGCGCTACAAAACAATCTCCTGCCTCTACCACTCGACTGTCCAGACACAAGTTTTGAATTTGAGTTTCGCCAAACTCACGCACATCCTCATTGGGAAATAACGCTTTCAACGAGATTGAAGACTTGGACGAACGCTGAGCCATCACGTGGTAGGTCCTCCCTGCTTCTTCTGTGTCACAGCCACGCGGGAACGCGCCGAAACCTTCGGCGGCACATTCATCAGGCGCAATGCCGATTCGGTCACTGCAGCAAACACCGGCGCGGCCACTTCACCGCCGTAGTACTTGCCACTTTTCGGATCATCGACCACAACTACTGCCACGACTCTGGGATTATCCGCAGGCGCCATACCGGCGAACACCGCCATATAGCGATCATCAGCGTAGCCTCCCGCGGTTGCCTTATGGGCTGTCCCGGTTTTTCCAGCCACAGGGTAGGCGTCTATTTGCGCGCGCTTTGCGGTACCCTCTGGCAGCACAACAGTTTTCAACATCTCTATGGTCTGGCGACTAATTCTCTCCGACACCACACGTTGCCCCGGCGCCGGTTGCTCATTACGCAACAAAGACACGTCGCGCTTAACTCCGTGCCCGGCAATTACTGCATAAGCCTGAGCCAGCTGCAGAGGAGTAACACTCAGCCCATAACCAAAGGCGAAGTTGGCCCTTTCAATTTTGGTCCAACGGCTTTTATTCGGTAACACGCCAACCCGCTCTCCGGGAAAACCTACACCGGTCCCCTGGCCAATACCCAAGCGGAAAAACATATCGCGAACCTGCTCCGGCTCCATATCCAATGCCAGCTTGGTGATACCCACCTGGCTCGACTTGGTGAGTATCTTTGTCAACGACATGGTGCCGTAGTTGGCCGAATCCAGTAATGTTTTGCCGTTGATGTGGATATAACCTGGGCTCGTTTCAATCAGGGTTCCCGGATGGTAGCGCCCCGTTTCCAATGCGCTCATCACCGTCAGCGGTTTCATGGTGGAACCCGGTTCCAACTGATCAGTAATGGCGCGATTGCGCAGGCTCGCCACCTGGATACGCGCGCGATCATTGGGGTTGTAGGCGGGCTGATTAGCCATCGCCAAGACTTCGCCAGTGCCAACATCCAAAAGCACAACAGACCCTGAATGGGCCTGGTTATCTTGGATCGCTCTTTTTAGTTCCCGGTGCGCCACATATTGCATTCGCAAATCGATACTGAGCTGCAGGTCTTTGCCCGGCTTCGGCGCTTGAATCAGGCCAGCCTCTTTGACCACGCGCCCCTTCAAGTCCTTCACTACCCGCTTCGA
>JALUYN010000635.1 GCA_027012915.1 Cellvibrionaceae bacterium | reverse complement strand
CCACCGTCAGTCGGCTAACAATGGCATAAGACACCGTAAACCTCGCTTCAAAGCTATTTGGGTTATAAAGGGTTGCAATGGCCTCCCCTGGACTGATTGTTGCAAAAGAATCTGCGGAAACAGAATTGATAATTCCGTCATAAGGTGCAGTCAAGGTAGATTTTTCGAGGTTTTCTTGGGCCGTTTCGAGTTGCTTTCTTGCCTGTACCACCTGAGCTTGAGAGGTCTTATCGGTAGTCCGAGCATTCTCCAGCTTGGCTTGACTTACAATTTTCTGTTCGAAGAGCTTTTCTTGACGCTTAAGATCGCGGTTAGCATTTGCGGCAGTTGCCTTTGCTTGTTCGAGTGCTGCTCGTGCGCTTTCCACAGAAAGCTCTAAAGAACGACGGTCCAGCTCAACCAGAGCCTCCCCTCTTTTCACCCGTTGGCCGACTTCGAGTGAATTTTTCCCTAGTCTTCCACCAATTTCAAAGGACAATATTGTGGTATCAGAAGAATGAAGCACGCTCGGGTAACGCCGAACTGACAGATTCGCCGTATCTTCGATTGTCACAGTCTTCAGGCCACGAACAGGCTCTTGGTGAGTTGTTGCTTGTTCTTCACACCCAAACAGAAGGATACAACCACCTACCATCACTAACTTTATGAATTTATTCATTTTCTCTCCGCACTCGTCTACACCAAGTAGCAATTTCTTACCTAGAAATCGGCCAAGCCGTCATACCGACTTCAGTAAGCGTGGCCTATCTACCGTTACAAATAATTCATGCCCTCAGGGATGAAAATTACATTCCTACGCCCTTCAAGCTTTGACATCTTCGACAAATTCAGCCAATATAAAAGTGGCCAGTCAGTCTTTATTATATTGACAATTGCAGAAAACACAAGTCCCAGCTAGTTAGGAATTCAAGTTTTATTTCTATGGAAATCGCGCTTTAACATGAAAAATGAAATCAAATACCTGAATCAGTGACTTCATCTGTCGTTGCGGTGCCACTGTCCTGAGTATGACCGTTCCCTTTAACACCGCTCGATCTTATCCGGATTCTGCCGCCGCGTCTGCGCTACTGCAGCATCAATCATCCTCTTCTTCGACGTTTTTTTGCTCTGAATGCTATCGGGAACCACAAAATATCCTGCCATGCATGGCGCTTTGTGGCTTGGCGGTTGAACGAGGTGAGTTAAGCCGAGTGGATCAGACCGACTCGTAGACACGACTGAATGCCCCGAACCCGGGGCAATGTTGGCCAAAACGCAGGTAAAGACGGCGGCCGCTGCTGACCAGGCGGCAGGCCATATACATCAGCTCCTGCATGACGGTTTTTAGCCGCCGACGTTTGGCCGGATGACGCACCGGCGCATCCGATCCCAGCAGTGCGTGCTGTCCCATCCAGCGCAATATGTTGTAGCCCAGTACGGCAAACGCCATGACCAGGTCGTTGGTATCGAACTTCCCTGACGGCAAACGTTCGAGATCCAGATCAGTCTTGAACTCACTGTGGAACTGTTCGCTGGTGGCGTGATCCTGGTAGAGCGCAATCACCTTGGCATGATCCGCCGTGTCCGGCTTGAGCGAGGTCGTCCAGCCTTCCAGGCTCACCTCAGGCTCCAGAAACAGCTGCCCTGAACTGTCACTCTGGCGCACCGTCACCTTGACGATCAGGCGGTCATCGGTGCCATCCAGCGGTTCGCTCACCAGCGTTTCCATTTTTCCCGGTCGGGTATGGCACCAGAGTGCGCCGGCGGCATTCGCCTTGTCGACCCAGGCCAAACCGTCTTGTGAGCGGGGGTTCCACTTGATCAGGTAGTCCACCCCGTGCGCACGGAGGTACGCGCGGTTCTCGGCGGCATCATGGGCGCTGTCAAGTCGCACCAGTAGCGGTGCATCGGTCAGCTGACGCACCCGAGGCAGCACCCGGTCGAGGGTGTGGATAAACTCCTTGTTGGCGTGTTGGTTACCCGGTCGCAGCTCACAGCCCAGACACCAGCCCTCCGTGCCCAGGTAGGCCGCGATGGGGGCGTAGCCGTCGTGCCCCTTGTAGGTATAGGCCACGCCTTCTTTTTTACTGTTGCTGTTGTCCATGGGGAAGACGTCTATATCCAGCGGCGCGTGACCGGTGGCAAGCGTGCCGACAGGCACCGACGCATTACACAGAAACTCGACACTGGCTTGATCCAACAACGGGATCAGTGCGCAGGCATCTTCATCAAAACGCTGACGCAGCCGAGCGGATGAAGGTGATTGCTTGATGCCCATGGCCGCTTTAAAGAAGGGGTCATGGCGTGCGTGCTCGACCGCTTCGAAGTCGCTCTTGCCAAGGCAAATCAACCCCAGGTAGGTGCGAATAAGATCGATGTTGGCGATGCCATGGCGCTTGACGATGGCGCGCGAGGTTTTGGCCAGGGAGGTCATTCTGTTGACACTGTGGCCAACCAGCGCCAGACCGCCGTGGGGTGTGATAATCTCGGTTTTGGACTGTTCCAGCTTGAAGGTACGCATAGTCAGATATCACTGCCTGGGTGAATCGAGAATGGCGTCCATTTTACCGCCGCAAGCCGCGTGGTTACAGGTGTGTGGAGATGCGAGCTGAGTTTTAAGTCACGGAGTCAGGAAATACAAAGGCTCTCGCCATTTACACCCAGATAAGCGCCGTGAGCAAATCAGCCAGGCTGCTATAAAATGCTTCGGGATACATGGGTACAGTGATACGACAGTGGAAATGATTGCCACAGAAGCCGGGCTCTCGAAGGGGAGTATTTACCGATTTTACAGTAGCAAAGATGAAATCATGGGGGCTGCCTTTGAAAGATACATCAGTGACCTAGAGAGCAGAATTAATCTACATGCTGAAGGGCAAGATGCTCTCACCTCACTCTATTTGCTGTGCAAGCTAACACTCGATGCTTTTTCAGAAGGATCAGAACTGATGGCCGTCTGGGTAGAGTTCATGCGCCATGATAACTCAATTAATCTACTGAGAGTTTACTACGCTAAACTGCAGGCCAGAATAGATGAGCTTTTAAAGGCCGGTAAAGAAAACGGTGAAGTTCCAACAGCTGTGCCATATGAAGCAGCAGGCCTGGTTACCTCGGTTATTGAAGGCCACATCGTATTATCGAATGCACTATCGGATTTTAATGCCTTGCAACAATTTGAGCGTTCGTGGGATGTCATTAAGTCAGGCATATTATCATACCAAAGGTAGCTCCGGTTTTACTCCGTGTTATTGCTTTACTAAACCACTTTTGATGATCAACCACATAGCGTCAGCTCTCTTTCGGAAATTAACATCTGAATTGGCGGTAGCAATGACCATAATCCCCTCAAAGAGAGAAATGATCGTATCGGCGTATGCTGTCGGAGAAACATCATTGAATTCACCGGACTTAATCCCTTCTCGAATTATCGACGCCAGTTCTTTTCTTGAAGTAAGGTGGGCTTGCTTGATGCCTTCTTTCGTCATTGGATGCAGCAAAAACTCGCTCCAAATCGGGAGAAGGTTTGGACGCTCTGCTGCAATTTCCAAATGCAAAAAACAATAATCGTACAGTTTTTGAATCAAAGGTTGTGGCGACGGCCGGTTCTTGAGTTTTTCATAAAATGTTTGCTCCCAATCCTCCATTATAGCAACGAGCAGCTCTTCCTTACTTTTGAAAAATCGGTACAGGCTCCCTTTTGACAGACCAGAAACTTTTGCAATCGACTCAGTGGTGACGTTATGAAATCCATCATTGCTTATGCATTGAATAGCAGCATCAAGTATTTGCTTCTTGCGAACTTCGGGAGAAGCATGTCGCGAGCCGCGTCGCTTAAGAGGGGGAGAGTTTTGGGGGGATGTCTTATCGCTCACTTAACAACTACCAATAGTGACTGACCAGTTAGTTTTAATTTGACTCATTCTAGTAAAAATGTCAATACTTGCTACCTGGGATACTTTTATAAATTTAGGGGAAAGCTGTGCATATCCTTGATGAAATAGCCATTGGTGCTGTTTTTGTATTAGCAACTGCGTTGTTGCATATTTTGAGTTTGGTCTATCTTTATTTTTACATGTCAAAGACCTTCCAAAAAACGAATGGTGAGCAGTATTCAGCAGTGCAAATTGTAAAGATTCTATCAATAGTCATCTTCTTTATTCTGATGATACATACGATAGAAGCTTGGCTATGGGCATGCTTGTACTGGTTTCTGGGCGAATTTTCAGACTTTGGCCAAGCTCTGTATTTTTCAGTGGTAACATCTACCACTCTTGGGTATGGCGACGTTACTTTGAGTGAACAGTGGCAATTACTTGGTTCATGTGAGGCAATGGGAGGGTTAATACTGTTTGCGGTCAGCACAGCATTCTTAATCGATGTGGTAAACGAATTATTCAAAAACCCCCTGAAATAAGGGCTCAAGATTGCCAATGAGTCAAACGAGGCTGCTATTGTGCAAAAAGTCACTTTTATATTGAGGATAACCAATGCATCGCCCTGCTGACAGAAGGGTAATTTTAGGCATTGAGGCAGGTGTTACACCATGATGTAGCCCGCCTCTTGTTCAGAG
>JALUYN010000634.1 GCA_027012915.1 Cellvibrionaceae bacterium | reverse complement strand
ATCCGGCGGCCAGGTAGGCGATACCGGTTATCTAGTTGCCTCAGCTGCACGCTTCGAAGTGCAGGATTGTATTAAGCAGGGTGGCAATCACTTGCACGAAGGCGTGGTGCTGGAGGGTGGTTTAAGTGTTGGCGACAGCCTTGAGGCTCAGATTGATACCGATGTGCGCCACGCGACGGCACTGAATCACTCTGCGACTCATCTGTTGCACGCAGCTCTGCGCCAGGTGCTCGGCGAGCACGTAACCCAGAAAGGGTCGCTGGTAGATTCCGAGCGCTTGCGTTTTGATTTCTCTCACTTTGAGGCAGTCAAGCCTGAAGAGCTGAAGCAGATTGAAGCTCTGGTGAATCAGCAGATTATGGCCAACACCCAGGTTGAAACTGATCTCTGCGATATGGAGACGGCTCAGTCGAAAGGGGCAATGGCGCTGTTTGGCGAGAAGTACGGCGATGAAGTGCGCGTACTTTCCATGGGCGACGGTTTCTCTGTGGAATTGTGTGGTGGAATTCACGCAACCCGCACCGGTGACATTGGTCAAATACGTATTACCTCGGAAGCGGGTGTTGCCTCCGGCGTGCGTCGCATCGAAGCGGTTACCGGTCAGAAGGCTCTGTCTCTGGTAGACGAGCAGCAGGCTTTACTGGAGCAGGTGTCCGCCATGCTCAAAACTCGCCCGGACCTGTTGACAGATAAGTTGAGTCAGTTGGTAACCCAGAGCAAGCAGCAAGAAAAAGAACTGGCACAGCTGAAAGCCAAGTTGGCAAGCGCCGCTAGCGGTGATTTGGTGAGTCAGGCCAAGGATATTGCTGGAATTAAAGTTCTGGCGGCTCGTCTGGATGGCGCTGATATGAAATCCTTGGACAATTCTGTGGCGCAACTGAAAGACAAATTGGGCAATTGCGTTGTGCTGTTGGCCAGTCCGGCGGGCGAAAAAATCAATTTGATAGCCGCGGTTTCAGCCGATGTACAAGACCAGGTTCAGGCCGGAAATCTAATCAAGTTCTTTGCGCCACTCGTGGGCGGCAAAGGCGGCGGCAAGCCCGATAAAGCCAAGGGCGCGGGAACTGATCTTGACGCTTTGCCTGCTGCTTTGGATAAAGTCGCTGACTGGGTGGCAGAGCAGTTGGCGTAATGCCCCGCGAAGTGGGTAAATTTCGTTCGTCCCATTAACTTTGGCGGCCAATTAGTGTTTAATTGGCCGCTTGATTTTTCAATCGCCCAAAAGGGTGTTTTTGTTCGGGTTTTTGTTTAGGTATGAGTCTTTTTGTTCAAAAATACGGCGGTACGTCGGTAGGCACCATCGAACGAATTGAAGCGGTGGCGGAAAAGGTCGCCGGATTCAGAGCGCAGGGTCACGATATCGTTGTGGCGGTTTCAGCTATGAGCGGTGAGACCAACCGCTTGATTGGTTTGGCACATGAAATTCAAGAGAAGCCGGACCCTCGCGAGATGGATGTGCTGGTTTCCACAGGAGAGCAAGTAACTATTGCTTTGTTGTGTATGGCGCTGAAAAAGCGTGGCTGGGATGCGCGTTCCTATACCGGATCTCAAGTTAAGATTTTGACCGATAACTCTCATACCAAAGCGCGAATTCAGGATATTGATGTATCCAACATGCGCGCGGATCTCGATGCGGGGCGGGTTGTCGTGGTGGCCGGTTTCCAGGGAGTTGATGACGACGGCAATATCACTACATTGGGGCGTGGCGGTTCCGATACCACCGGTGTGGCCCTGGCCGCGGCCCTGAAGGCTGATGAGTGCCAGATCTACACTGATGTGGACGGTGTTTACACTACAGACCCTCGGGTGTGCGAAGGTGCGCGCCGCTTGAGTAAAATCACTTTTGAAGAGATGTTGGAGATGGCCAGTCAGGGCTCCAAGGTTTTGCAGATCCGCTCTGTAGAATTTGCGGGCAAGTACAATGTGCCACTTCGCGTACTACACAGCTTCCAGGAAGGGCCTGGAACCTTGATTACCCTTGATGAGGATTTTTCCGATATGGAGCAGCCATTAGTTTCTGGTATTGCCTTTAACCGCGATGAAGCCAAGATAACCATTACCGGTATTCCCGATACTCCCGGGGTTGCAGCGCGTGTTCTGGCACCAATCGGAGCTGCCAATATTGAAGTGGATGTGATCGTTCAAAACGTTTCTGAAGATAACACCACTGATCTGACCTTTACTACCCACCGTAACGATATGGAGCGTGCGCGCGACATTTTGGAGAAGGTTGCCAGTGAAGTCGGCGCCAAAAACGTCGTAACCGACGATGGCGTTGCTAAAGTTTCTGTTGTTGGTGTGGGCATGCGTTCGCACGCAGGCGTAGCTTCGCAGATGTTTGAAGCTCTGGCGCAGGACAATATCAATATTCAGATGATCACCACGTCTGAAATTAAGATTTGCGTCATCATTGAAGAGCGCTACCTGGAGCTGGCTGTTCGCAGTCTGCACAAAGCATTCGATCTGGATGCTGAATAAGGATATTCGAAAGAGAATTAGTTATAACTGTTCTATATTAAGATTAAGTCAGTTGATAACAATTTAATTGAAATCTAAGGCTTGTTTCGGGTTTCTTTTTTAACGTATTGAGCAAAACTTAAAGTTACTCGGTGGTTTTGTATCGGTAAGGAATGAGGGAAGAGGCCGACGGCATGAATATATGCCGTTTCTTAGGATGAGCTGTTTGGAGATAATACATGTTAATTTTAACCCGTCGTATTGGCGAAACATTGATGGTAGGTGATGAGGTAACCATTACCGTATTGGGAGTTAAAGGAAACCAGGTTCGCATTGGTGTTAACGCTCCCAAAGATGTTGCCGTCCATCGCGAAGAAATCTATCAGCGCATTCAGCGCGAAAAGGGCTCTGAAGAAGACGAATCCTGAGCCCTTTCTTGGTCTCTATATTGGCGGCATTGCCCTCTGGGTGCCGCTTTTCTGAGCAGATGGCTCAGGTTGTTTTCTAGTTGTGATCTGAATTGAGATAAATTGCTTCTAACCCTTTGATTTTCAGATAAATGTGGTATTATCCCGCCCCGTTGTTACAGAGCTTCAACTGAAGCCTTAATAGCACTGGACGACCAGTATAAAACGACAAGTTCCGGAGAAGTGGCCGAGTGGCTGAAGGCGTGCCCCTGCTAAGGGTATATACCTTAACGGGTATCGAGGGTTCGAATCCCTCCTTCTCCGCCATTATTAAGTTCTGAGGCATGCCAGAACATTCGGAAAAGGCTGTAAACTCTAGGGTTTGCGGCCTTTTTTCGTTCTAGGACGTTCGTTAGCGTGTTGTAAGATTCACGATTTTTAGTAACAATCATTGTAACAACGAAGCCCAGGACGGGAGGTCATTGTTACAATGGCACGGACAACCAAGCCCCTCACTAATACGGAAGTGAAGCAGGCGAAGCCCCGAGACAAGGAATATAACCTTGCTGACGGTGGCGGCCTCACTCTGCGAGTCAGACCCAACGGCTCCAAGCTCTGGCACTTCAATTACACCCGACCATTCACCAAGAAGCGTGCAAATCTCAGCATGGGGCTATATCCCGCTGTGAGTTTGGCAGAAGCCCGAGAGAAGGCGAAAGGCTACCGAGAACTGTTGGCCCAAGATATTGACCCCAAGCTTGAGAAAGAGCGGGAGAAGCAGGAAAAGGCCAAGCTGGCAGCCAATACCCTGGAAGTGGTCTCTCGCCAGTGGTTTGACCTGAAAAGTAAAAAGATCACCGGCAATTACGCTGACGACATTATCCGGTCACTGGAGAATCACGTTTTCCCCAAACTGGGCAATTATCCTTTGTCGGAAATTACCGCGCCCATGGTTATTGCGGTACTCAAGCCGCTCTCCAATGCTGGCAAGCTGGAAATGATCAAGCGGATCGCCTCCCGCCTCAATCAGATAATGACCTATGCAACCAATACCGGATTGATTCACAACAACCCGCTTACTGGTGTGCGTCATGCCTTCGAGAACCCTACGGCCACTAACAACCCTACATTGAGACCTGATGAACTGCCGGAGCTTATGGAGGCGTTGTTAGAGGCCAGCATACGCAAGATCACTCGTTACCTGATTCAATGGCAGTTGCATACCATGACTCGCCCAGGAGAGGCCGCAGGGGCCAGATGGGATGAGATAGACCTTGATGCCAAGATATGGGCGATTCCGCCTGAGAGAATGAAGAAGCGCCGTGAGCACGTCATACCGTTGACTGATGAGGTAATGGCGCTGCTGGAGAAGATAAGGCCGATCAGTGGCAAGAGTCAGTATTTATTCCCTGGTGACGTAGACCCCAAGAAACCGGCCAATTCATCGACTGCCAATGTAGCGCTAAAGAGAATGGGCTTTAAGGGCAGGCTCACTGCCCACGGTATGAGATCTATTGCCAGCACCACCTTGAATGAGCAGGGCTTTGATTCTGAACTGGTGGAGGTATCGCTGGCCCATATCGACAAGAACACTACCAGAGCGGCCTACAACAAGGCTGAGTACCTGGAGCGGCGCAGGGTAATGATGGACTGGTGGAGTGAAAGAATTGCTCTGGCAGCTAAAGGCGAGCTGTCGAAGAAGCCAAGCCGGAAAGCTTTGAAGGTGGTCGGGTAAGAGCGCTCAGAAAACAGCACGAGACACATTAACCACTTTCTCCAGCCCTAACCCGACGGGGACAGTAGCGGCAACCTACCGCTATTGGGCTGGGATCTAATGTAGGTTTTCACAGGGGTGTGAAATGACCGAGGAATATCTCAATCCTTTTTCTGGCATCAAGGATAAAAATCAGACATACATTGAAGAGCTGGAATGGCTTTTATCCGAAATTCAATCTTTTCTCACTGAAACCACCAGCATACGTGACGCCCTTTCCTATGATAGCCGTGCGTCAATTAAGAAGAATGTGCTAGCTCTGCTTGACCATCAAGAACATGGTAATGCTAGTGAACAAGAGATAAAGGATGTGATGGGCGTACTCACGGTGCAATGGCTCATTGCTCGCTTAGAAAAGGTAATTAAATTAGATTCATCACCAGAAAAAACGTTCGAGGCTCCTACTGGCCCTGGTTCGAAGTGGCTATCGAAATACTCAGGTAAAAAAAACTACCAAGTTCAAACACGTATTATGTGTGATACATATCAATTTCTCTACTCCCTTAGGCGCACACAACGGGACGCCCAGCTATCCTCTGGAGGAAAAATCGCGGCCCGTAGATTCGAGCCAGCAAAACAGTTAGCCAAAGAAATTGCAGAGGAGCGCTGGAGTAGCGAAGAGCCGGAACCTCGCGTAGGAGAGGTTGCAGAAGGCATAAGGCAAGCAATAAATGCAAACCCATCAGCCCTTAATCTAAAAAAGGCTCCCTCGCTACAAACAATCAAGAATTGGATCACCGAAATTGCCCCAGAAGAAGCTCGGCGGCCAGGAAGACCTAAAGAAATAGATAACAGCTAGAGAAAACTATATTTCTTCTAGCGAAAATCACATTTCTTCTAGCTCAATGGAATTTTTTTACTGACTTATTTTAGGTTTCATACAAGCGAACCAACGGCAAAGAGTCCTAGCGAACACCAGCGCATCAACTCTTTGCCTTCCTACAGCTCTAGCAGAGGCTTCGCGTATGCAATCACACCAGCTCCAAATAAATCGCAGACCAGAGGTTTTAAAACGCTTTGGTATCAGTAACACCTGCCTTCACGACAAAATCAACAAAGGCTTGATGCCACCACCTATTCCGCTTGGTGGTCGCTCTGTTGGGTGGGTCTCACATGAGCTTGATCAGGTATTGGCCGCAATGGTAGCTGGCAAATCTCAAGATCACATCAAAGCGCTTGTGGGCCATTTAGTCGATCAACGTAGTAACGCAGCGTAACTGGAGGTCAAACCATGAAAACAAAAAAGGGCAGCCCCGTTAACGAGACCACCCCCAAGAAAGACACCAGCAATAATAGCTCTGCTGAGCTGCAACGCAAGCGAGTACTAGAGGCCCTGCGCAGTGCAGGGAGTGAAGGTCTAACCACCATCCAGCTTAGAGAGGATTACGACATTATGGCTCCGGCACCGCGCATTTATGAGTTGCGCTGGGGTGAAGGCTATAACATTCAATTGATCTGGGATCGTGACGAAAACGCACAGGGTCATAGCCACAGTTGCGGTCGTTATATTTTGCTCTCCGGCACATGGAAGGGGGCCGCATAATGAAACGCTACCTAGTGGAGATCAGCCAGGA
>JALUYN010000633.1 GCA_027012915.1 Cellvibrionaceae bacterium | reverse complement strand
TAACGATATGACCAACAAGCCTTTCGCGGTTAATCTGACCTTTCTGCCAACGGTAAGCTCGCCGGATTACCCCGGTTATATCGACGCCATCATCAAAGGTGGCGTTAAAGTGGTTGAGACGGCGGGTCGCAGTCCTCAGCAATATATGCCCATGTTGAAAGACGCTGGCATTAAGGTGATTCACAAATGTACGTCGGTGCGTCATGCATTAAAAGCACAGTCCATTGGCTGCGATGCCGTATCAGTAGATGGCTTCGAGTGCGGTGGTCACCCGGGTGAGGACGATATTCCCAATATGATTCTGTTGCCGCGCGCGGCCGATGAACTGGAGATTCCTTTTCTGGCTTCTGGTGGTATGGCCGATGCTCGCTCGCTGGTAGGCGCCATGGCTATGGGTGCTGAAGGTATGAATATGGGCACCCGCTTTATTGCCACGAAAGAGGCGCCGGTGCACGACAATGTAAAGCAAGCAATTCTGAAAGCCAGCGAGCTGGACACCCGTCTGGTAATGCGACCACTGCGCAATACCGAACGCGTATTGGTTAACGACGCGGTGGAAGAGTTACTGCGCAAAGAAGAAGAGTTGGGCAAGAATATCAAGTTTGAAGACATTGCCGACCAGGTGGTGGGTGCCTATCCCAAAGTCATGGTCAATGGTGAGATGGATTCAGGAGCGTTTTCGTGCGGTATGGTTGCGGGCCTGATCAACGACATTCCCACATGTGAGGAGTTGATTTCGCGGATCGTCAGCGAGGCCAAAGAGCTGGTTCAAGCGCGTCTGGCCTCAATGGTCTAACCTGTGCTCGCAGGTTAGCTAGACAGCTTTTTCAGGAGCAAAAAGCTGTCTAGCCGACCTACGGAGAATGGCGGTTTACCCTGCTGCGGCAATGCTGCCGCCATCCAGCACAATTGACTGACCATTAACCCAGGCTCCGGCTCTAGAGCACAGATAAATGGCGGTGCCCGCGGCGTCTTCCGGTGTACCGATACGTCCCCGTGGAATGCTCGCATTGGCGGCCTCTTCGTGCCCGTCCAGAACGTAGGCTGTCATCTTGCTGGGGAAGAAACCCGGTGCAATGGCGTTCACGGTGATGTGATCTTTCACCAGGTCTGCCGCCATATGGCGGGTCAGATGAGCAATGGCCGCTTTACTGGCGGAGTAGGAGTAGTTGGTCATCTTAGGGTTGGCGTAGGCGTTCACCGAGGAGATATTGATCACCCGCGCCGGATCCTCTTGATCGCCGGCCTGCTTCAGAGCCGGCAACAACTGCTGCACCAGGAAGAACGGTGATTTAACGTTCAGGTCCATAACCTTGTCCCAACCGCTTTCCGGGAACTCTTCAATGGGAGCACCCCAGGTGGCACCGGCGTTATTGATCAGGATATCGACCTGTTTCTCGCGCTGGGTAATCTCGCCGCAAAATGCCTTAATTCCATCGAGCGTGGAAAGGTCCGAGGCAATAGCTACACACTCGCCGTATTGGGACAATTCCTTGGCAGTAGCTTCCAACTCTTCCACTTTGCGAGCGGTAATATAGGTTTTTGCGCCGTTCTCGACAAAGCCGCGTGCGATCATGGCACCAATGCCGCGAGAGCCGCCAGTAACAATTGCAACCTTACCTGCTACGGAAAACAGTGATTTCATGGAATTCTCCTCTCAAAACATAAAAGGGGTCAGAGCCCTTTTTCTAGCTCTATATACAAAAAGGGCTCTGACCCCTTTTATAGTAAGTATTACGCGGAGGATGTTGGATTGCTATGACGTTATAGGTAAAGGCAGCGGTACTTTTGTTATGTGATCAGCAATGTCGTTGCGCTACTGAGAAAGTTGATCCATCAGGGACTGTCCGAGGATTCTGCTCGAGGCGTAGAGAACTCCCTGAAGGTTCATAAAGGTAGAGCCGTGTCGATTGAGGTCTAATGGCTGCCCCCGGATACTGCTGCACCAGCCGCCACTTTCTTTGGCTATGCAGGTCGTGGCGCTAAAGTCCCAAATACTGCCACCGCCGGCGTTGGGTTTTGGCAGTTTTATATAACAGGCCGCAGGGCTTCGCAGTACCTGGCAGGCGTTTTTGACAGCGCCATTTCCGTAAACTACTTTGACTTCCCCAAGGTGCATTTGCTGTGCGACGTGATGGATTTTTTCCAGCAGCCCATGCTGTTTCGCTTCGGCGGCAAAACTTCTGTCGGCAAATACCTCCAGTGCATGTGTGGCTTCCCGGTTGGTCGTCAGCGACACTACTCCATTGATAAAAGCCCCTTGATTGCGAATGGCATGAATAATTTCACCATTTATGGGGTCGCACACCACACCTATCAAAGGGGTGCCGGCTCGATCCACAAGCGCTATGGATACCGCATAGCCGGGTTGCCCTTCGATGTAGGGTTGGGTGCCGTCGAGGGGGTCCACACACCAAAAGTAAGACCTGCTGTGTCGCGCTTCCGGTTCAGTCAGTGCGGACTCTTCTCCGACAAAAGCGATGTCCCATTGCTCGCAGACAGGGAGCAGGTACTCACGGATGATGGCTTCGCTCTTGAAGTCGATGGCGGTAACGACTTGCGAAGCCTGACTGCTGCCGCTGCTCTTGTGCTGAGGTTCGATGGTGCTGCGATCGACGCTTTGAATATAGGTTGCCGCAGCGCGAGCTGCGGTAATTGCGGTTTCGCACAAGGATTCCAGGGGAAGCGCGTTGGCGCTCATGGCTGTAGCCGCTCAATAACGCGCCGGGTGAGTTGCTCGCTGTAACTGTTCAGCTTCCAGTGTCCCGGGCTCCAGCCCTTTAAAAATCGGTGGAAGTCGGCCCAGGCAACATCAAACATGATGTGCCATTCGGTTTCCAGTGCATCGGTATCAATGCGGGGGTGTTTGCTTTGAACCTGATTGCACAGGGCTGAGAAATAGAAGTCTAACAGCTCGGTTTCCAGCGCCTGACACTCGTTTTCCGTCAGGCAGCTTCCCAAAAAATAGGCGACATCCTTCATGCCGCAGCCGCCCCCCACATATTGAAAATCTACCGCGGCCACATGGTTTGACGCGTTCGAAAAGCAGAAGTTGGCGAGCTTGGCATCGCCGTGTACCAGGGTTTGAAACTGACAATTGCGCAACTGCCTATCGATCAGTGGCGCGGCGTCGCGCAATTTTCGGTCATCCAGCGCCGCCAGTTCATCCGGGCGGGTGGCGAGGTGCCAATAGGTGCCGCATTGCCACAGGCCATCGGTTGAGCTGCCGAGGTAAGTGGCATGAAAGTTGGCCAGCCAGGTCAGGCAGGCGTGAATGTCTCCGATGTCGACGGAGTCTTTTCGGATGTCGAAACCTTCCGAATTCAGGTCTGTCAGCAATAGCAGAGTTTCATCGTCCCCGGCTTCAACCGCAAGACACTCGGGCACCGGACTCGATTGGTCGCATCGATGGGCATAGTGCTGATACCAGTGGGCTTCGACCTGGTAGGAGCGAATCTTGCGCTGATGGGACAGGTCGGTATTCCAGCCTCGCGGGTGATTTCCCTGGTCGGGGAGTTTCACGTGTTTGAGAATGACCGACGAGCGATCGCCGCCGCTCAAAGTTAAACGAAGGATCTCACCGTATCCGCTCCACAGGGATTGAACACCGGTACAGCTATCAATCGCGCGAGCGCCAGTTGCGGCAAGGACAGCGTTGACGAGGGATGGTGCGAGAGCATCTTGCATGGAATCAGTCATAACTAAAGTTGCACACTTCGCGGCGTGTACTCGCGAATCTCGCCTTTCTCCTGGGGGTAGCCCAGTTGATTGCTCACCAGGCGGGTTGCTCCGCAGGTCATTTCATCACACCAGTGATTGTGTCCGTAGATCCAAAGGACGGGTTGGTGTTTCTCGATAATATCCTGACAGTCGGCGGTAAAATAGTTGCTGAGGATGCCGTGAGGAATTTTGCCGTGACGCAGTTGCGGGTGTGGTGGAAAATGGCTGATAACGACGGTGCGTTCAGGGTTGCTGTTGCTGAGCATTTGATCCAGCCAGTTGTGACTGCTGTCGTACAAGTGCTTCATGCGCGTCGGCGATAGGGTGTCGCTCAGGCCGTCATTCAGATCGGTTCGAATCAGTCGGAAATCGGGAATATAGCGGTCGGCGACATTCATGGAGTCGCGCAGCGGAAATTCGGGAAAGGTCTCGAAACCGCTCCACAAGGTGCACCCCAAAAAAGTAACACCGTGTAGCTCCAGTGATTCTTTTTCGAGAAAGTGAACTCTGTGCAGTTTGGCGAATTCCCGACGATAGGTCTTCAGCAGTTTTTCATAGTTCTGATTGTAGAATTCGTGGTTGCCCGCCACATAGATAATATCGGTGTTGGGCAGTGCATCGGACAGGCGGCGTACTGAGTCAATGGCGTTCGCGCCTGAATCAATGTCGCCAGCGAGTACCAGCACGTCGGCATTCTCGGGAAGCGCAGGTAGCCAACTGGGATCTTCGCGGTGGTATTCGAAGTGCAGGTCGGAAGCGTAAGCGAGGTTCATTGGCAGCTGCTGTTTGGTGGTTAAAAAGTCGGTATCTGTTGTCGCTACTTTAACTCTTTTGTTCGATCTTTCTCTACCATAGGTACGAATTCAAATACTCACGAAATATGATCTCTGGTCTGGCCGAATCATCGGGTCTCTTTGATATGGTTATCACCGAGTTAATAGCAGCCAATCCGCGTGCTACATATTTTCGTTGTAGTTTAGAAAAACTAATAGTGTAGAAAAACTAATCCAGTTTTCTACGCACCACTCTCGATACGATAATCATTGTAGTCAGAATCAACGGCACCGAAAATACTGCGACGTCGTCCGGACTGATATCCAACCCCAGCCAACGCGTCCCCGGTACGGTTAGCTTAATCAACTCCACCAGGTAGTAGCTGATTGCCACAACCGAAAGACCTTCTACCGTGCGCTGCAGTCGGTACTGGCGTTGACCGCGATCATCCAGTGACGACAGTAACGACTGGTTTTGTTTTTCAATTTCCAAATCCACTTTGGTTCGAATCAGATCCGTGGCACGATCAATACGGGTTGAAAGATCGTCCAGTCGGTCCGACATGCTCAGAATCGTTCGAACTGCGGGTGCAAAACGTCGCGCCATAAAATCGTTGAGCGTTTGCAAGCCGGGGTGAGGAACTTCATTCAATTCCTGAATGCGCTTCTTTACCAGCTGCGCATAGGCCTGCGTGGCGTTGGAGCGATAGTTGATCTTGGCGCGAAGGCTTTCGATATTGGCAGAAAACCCAGAGAGTTGTTTCAGCAATTCTTTCTCTTCAGCGTGTGTATTGATATCCGGAATGTCTTTCACGGCATTACACAGTGCTTCATCCATGCGATTGATTTCGCACAGTGCCGACTTGGCCAGCGGCAGGGTCAGTAGAGAAAACAAGCGGTAGGTTTCTATTTCCAGTAAGCGCTGAACAACCCTGCCCATTTCGCATTTGTTGAGTGAGCGGTTGTGAATCAAGAAACGGGAAAAGCCATCTTCCTGCGTCAGGAAACTGGTCCATACGTGAGCATGATCGTCGCCCAGCTTGCTGCCGATGAGGCGCTGGTCACCAAAATTCTGTCGCAAAAGATCGAGGCTTTCCTTTTCCTCAGGCATAGCCATCACACTGATGTGTACTGCACTGACAACATCACCGGGAATAGACTGCAGCCAATCCTGAGGTAGGGCATCTATCGCCTTCTTGTGGAATGGCTGTTGCTCGGACTCGTGGCGAATAAATGTGTACGAGGAAAATTCTGTGTGCATTTCCCAGCGAAATTCGTAGTCCTGTATCTGCGCGTAGAAGCAGGATGCGTCTTCTGAAGGACCCTGCAGATAGAACAGGTTGCAGAGGTTCTGCACGTGCCGGCGCTGGCCCTCACCGCCGCTCTCATCGTGGTGGCAGGATATCTGGCTGATTTGTGCGTTGCCCTGAACAAAGGGAAACGGGCGTGCGTGAAGCTCTTCGTACAGGTCACGACGCCAATCTGGCAGGTTCAGAGTAAAGCCCTGGCTGGCTGTTGCAGTATCGCTCATTGAATATCCTTAACCCTATGATTTTTAAGACAAAACTATAAAACCCTACGGGTGCTACGACTTTTTCAGGCGGCCACCTTAGACCAGTCGGCTGCGATACGACAAGTGCCAGATTATTTTTACAAGCAGGGCCAAAATTTATTTGACAAGGGCGGGGGAGGGCTCTATTATGCGCGTCCTCAATAGGCGAGACCTGTTGTTCATTACCTGGCCTGGGT
>JALUYN010000632.1 GCA_027012915.1 Cellvibrionaceae bacterium | reverse complement strand
ACAACTGGGGGGAAAGGCTATGGACAAAATACTGGTGCCGGTGGACGGCTCTGAGCATGGTTGTAAAGCGGTTAACTGGGCGGCGACCTTGGCAGCGGAGCTGGGAGCGCAGATGACCTTGTTGTATGTGCACGATCTGCCAGCGGCGGAAGTTATGGGGTTGGCGAGTAAGAGCCGTGACGAGATTGATGCGATTGAAGAGGCCCATGCCCGTCCAGTGTTTGACGCTGCCCAGAAGTGTCTCGACGGCGTAACACTGAGCTTTGGTGGTGAGAATCGCACCGTTATTGGCGATCCTAAAGAGGAGATCGTCGGGCTGGCCCAGCGCGAGGGATTTGACCATATAGTAATTGGCAGTCGCGGTCTTTCTCCAATCAGCGAACTATTGATGGGCAGTGTCAGTGAGCATGTGATGCGCAAGGCGCACTGCCCGGTAACTGTAATCCGGTAACTCGGGCAGGCTCTCTACGGGCAGGCTCTATAGGAACGCACAAATATAGGTGCGCACAAATCTTCAGGCTTGCTCTTTAAAACGTACCCAATGCGTCGCCGTCAATTGCATCTGATTTGATTGAAAGCCTGCCTTGATAACAGGCTTGCGTTGTCGCTAATTAGTGACCGCAACCGCCGGCTGCGTGTACATGCCCGTGACTCAGCTCTTCTTCTGTCGCGTCGCGGATGTCGGTGACTTCGATATCAAAGTTCAGGCGTTCGCCTGCCAGCGGGTGGTTGCCGTTAATAGTGACAGTGTCTTCTTCCACTTCGATAACCTCGACAACCTGGCGGCCGTTCTGGGTCTCAGCATGAAACTCCATGCCCACTTCAATTGTGTCGACGCCACCGAACATAGTGCGAGGAAGTTCTTGAATCAGGCTGGGATCGGTTTCGCCATAGGCTTCCTCAGGCTCTACTACTGCGCTGAACTTGTCACCGACAGCCTTGCCTTCCAGTTGCTTCTCAAGGCCGGGAACCAGATTTTGAGCTCCATGCAGGTAAGCCAGTGGCTCTTGGCCTTCTGAGCTATCGAGAATCTGCCCTTCATCGTTCTTCAGGGTGTAGTGAATGCTTGCGACTTTGTTTGCGGTAATGGCGGTCATAGTGGTTCCTGCTGTTGGAAGCGGCTCTGTATCAGAGTCCGGTGACGGTCTGATCTCCCACCGTGGCGGAAGACAGGTTGATCTCATAGGCTTTGCCGCCTTTTTCTGTTTGCTGCAATTTGACGATCAGGTAGTCCCAATCCTTGGCGAGCCAAATATGGGTGGTGCGTTTGTTGTTTTTGCGGATACGTTTGACTTGAATGGCATTAAGCTTGCCAAGCGGCGTATCGACGATTTCTTCACCGAGGATCGCAAATTGGTAGGTCTTGAGACGGCCGCCATCGGCGATTTCATAAGCGCCAATGTCGCGACTGTTGATCAGGTCCTTGCGCAGTTGCAGTTGGTAGCCGAGCTTGTCCAGTGCAACATCCGGAAGTGCCATGCGCCAGGTGGAGTCCTGAACGGCGTTGGTAACTTGCTTTTGTTGCCAGTCGAAGGTCAGGTGTGCTTCTCGCTTTTTGCCCAAAACCTTGCGCTGGTATGTGTATTCTTGGGGAATCAAAAAACCGTGCTCTCCCCATTGAAACTGGCTTTGTTCCTCGATGTTGGCCATCCAGGATGTGGCCTTAAATTGCAGTAGTTGCCTGTCGTTATCAAGCGCCTGCAGAGAGCGAACCGCTGTAATGTCAAAGCCACTGTACTTGGCTTTGTAGGTGGCGGTGAACGGTTGTGGCAGTTTTTCGGCATTGGCTGCCGCCAGGCCGCTACTTAGGACTATCAGGAAAGCAAAGCAGCGTCGCAGGAGGCTTTTCATGGGTCGTATTGTCGGCATTAGGACGGTTGGCATCGTGGCGCTTGAGATCTGGTTGCTGTGTGGCTCAGCATAACACGGTATTTGTTGCTTGGACTTTACAGGGAGGCCAGATCAATACCGGATTCATCCAATAGGGTATTGTCCAGGTAAGCCCGACCATCATCGCCCATGGCGATGCGCCCTGCGGCGAACCATTCCACCGCTTTGGGGTAGATTTTGTGCTCAATGCCATGCACCTTGTTGGCCAGCGCCTCAGCACTATCGCTTTCGTCAATGGCTACTTTGGCGTGGATGATATTGGGGCCATCGTCGAGTACTGGTGTAACGAAATGCACCGTAGCGCCATGTTCGGCATCGCCAGCATCAATAGCCCGTTGGTGGGTGTTAAGTCCCGGATACTTCGGCAGCAGCGAAGGGTGAATATTGATCATGCGGCCCAGAAAGTGCTGGGTGAAACCCTCGGTGAGAATGCGCATAAATCCAGCCAGCACCACCAGGCTGGGTTGGTATTCATCGATACACTGTTGCAGTTGCTGGTCAAAGGCTTCGCGGGATTCGAACTCAGTGTGATCTATAACATGAGCTGCAACGCCCGCCAGACGCGCGCGCTCCAGGCCGTAGGCATTGGGGCGGTTGCTGATCACTGCGGCGATACGGCCGGGGATCTCTCCGGCCTCACAGGCGTCCAGAATGGCTTGCAGATTGCTACCGCTGCCCGAGATAAGTACAACGATATTGGGCATTTTGGAGACGGGCATTTACAGTCCTGTCAGCTCAACGCGCTCTTCATCGCCTTCAACCAGAGCGACATTACCCACAACAAAGGCGGTCTCGCCTTCATCATTTAGCAGTTTTAATGCGGCGTCGGCTTTGTCGGCGGGTACGGCGACAATCATGCCTACGCCACAGTTGAAGGTGCGGTACATTTCGTACGCTTCAACATTACCTTGTTGTTGCAGCCACTGGAATACAGCGGGGATTTCCCAGGCGCTGGTATCAATAACGGCTTTGCAGTTGTCCGGCAACACGCGTGGAATATTTTCCTGCAAGCCGCCGCCAGTAATATGTGACATGGCGTTGACACCGATCTCGCGAATCAGTTTTAGCAACGGTTTGACATAGATGCGAGTGGGTTCCAGCAGGGCTTTGCCCAGTGGTTTACCGCCCACTTCGTCGTCGAGGTTGGCACCGCTGACTTCGAGGATTTTGCGAATCAGGGAGTAGCCGTTGGAGTGGGGGCCGCTGGATGCGAGACCGATCAGAACATCGCCCTGCGCAACTTTGCTGCCATCGATCAATTCTGATTTCTCGGCGACGCCAACACAGAAGCCTGCCAAGTCGTAGTCGTCGCCCTCGTACATGCCTGGCATTTCAGCAGTTTCGCCGCCAACCAGAGCGCAGCCAGACTGTTCACAGCCGTCGCCAATACCGGCTACAACGTCAGCAGCTACATCCACATTGAGCTTGCCGGTGGCGTAGTAGTCGAGAAAAAACAGAGGTTCAGCTCCGGCGACAACCAGATCGTTAACGCACATGGCTACCAGGTCGATGCCAATGGTGTCGTGCTGATTCAAGTCCATGGCCAGGCGCAGCTTGGTGCCCACGCCATCGGTGCCGGATACCAATACGGGTTCTTTATAGCCTGTAGGCATCTCAAACAGAGCGCCAAATCCTCCGAGACCTGCCATGACGCCGGGGCGGCGCGTGCGTTGGGCGACGGATTTGATGCGGTCGACCAGGGCATTGCCGGCATCGATATCGACGCCCGCGTCTTTGTAGCTCAGGGAAGGTTTGTTGTCGGTCATGGTGTGCTCGTGTTCTTGCTGACAGAAAGGGCGCACATTCTAACAGGCCCTAACGGAAAAATAATCTCTGTTTGTGGGGTTTCTCCCCACAAATGCCAACTTTTTACTGCACCTCAATGGCGACGTCCTGCATAATACGGCGTCTTGTGTTTTGACCGATGTTTAGATTGAGCCATTTTGGGGGATTCGGGTGTTGTCAGCGTTAAATCGAGTTGTTGCCGGCCTGCTGTCGTTGCTGGTATTGCTGCTGGCCTTCGCGGTCAGTGCAGAACAGGTGAAACAGATGCACACCCAGGCGGCATTGGTGCCAAATCAGTCAGCTGAGGAGCGCGAAGTGGCGGCATCTTCTGCCTTGGCGCAAGTGCTGGTTCGTATGTCGGGCAGTGTCGATGTGCTGAATGCTCCCGCTATTGAGCGCCTGTTGCAGCGCCCCGAGGCTTACCTGGAGTCCTTTCACTACGAAACCTCCGAAGAGTTAATCGACTATCGAGGGCAACCGGTTCAGGCCGCACGCCTGGTGTTGAAATTTTCTGGCAGCGCTCTGGAAAAAGCCCTGCGTAATGCTCAGCAGCCTGTGTGGCCAGCGAACCGGCCTTCGAGTTTGGTATGGCTTGTGGCTCAGGAGGCTGGCGGTGTGCAGGTCATTAATCCGGCTGAAGACGAGTTGCTGGACAGGTTTCTGACTCGCGCGGCGACCAATGTGGGGCTGCCCGTGGCTTTGCCGTTGCTGGATCTACAGGACCAGATGGCTGTCAGCGCCGCCGATCTGTGGGCCCTGGATCAAGAGGCGATACGTACCGCCAGTCGCCGCTATGCTGTCGATGCAGTATTGGTGGGACGCTACAGTGAAACCTCTTCCGGACAGTGGATGGCCTCTTGGCTTTTTGAACACAAATCCAAACAACAGCTGTTCGATAGCGAGGGAACCTCCCGCGAGGAGATGATCGAGACGGGACTGCAGCGCGTGGCAACTTATCTCTCCGGACTATACGGTGTGGTAGCCAGTGATATGCCGGCCAATGCCCTGGTGGCGAAGATCGATGGTGTTGATGTCTTTGCAGACTATGTTCAGGCTTTGGAGTATCTCAATAGGCTGGCGATTGTCGGTCACGTTGGACTGCTATCGCTGGAAGGCGATGTGATGACTGTATCTCTGTTTGTTGAAGGCGATGATTCGGTCCTCATGGATACCCTTGCACTGGATCGCAAGCTAAACCACATAGAAGATCTTGCCACACAGGGGACGGTGCCACAGTATCGCATGGGCTCGATCAACCACCCCCTGAAATTTGAGTGGCTTGGTGGGCAGTAAGGAATCTATACGTGAACCAAGGTAGTTTTCAGGCGCCACAGCAATTGGCGCTGGATATCGGTCTCCAGGACGAAGCCACCTTTGATAATTTCTATGTTGCCTCCGATAGTGGTAACGATCAGCTATTACAGGTGCTCAAGAGCCAATTAACGGCTTTCGGTGAGCAGAGCATTTTTTTATGGGGTAACACCGGTGTCGGTGTCTCCCATTTGTTGCAGGCGGCGTGCCTGCATGCCTCGGGGCAGGGCGCCAGAGCCACCTATCTGCCTTTGCGAGAGGGGGTGGACTACCCGCCTGAAGCACTGATTGAGGGGTTGGAATACCATCAGCTGGTCTGTCTCGACGATGTACAAGCAGTAATGGGCAACCGCGAGTGGGAAACGGCATTGTTCCATTTGTTCAATCGCGTGCGCGATCAGGGCGGGCGCCTGTTGTGGGCTGCCAATACCAGTCCCCGAGAGTTGTCAGTGGATCTGCCGGATTTGGCATCGCGCTTGAATTGGGGGTTGGTGTTCCAGGTCTCGCCTTTGTCCGATGAAGATAAGATGGACGCCTTGGCCATGCGTGCCAAGAATCTCGGGTTGGAATTGAGTGCCGAGGTGGCTCAGTTCATTCAGCATCGTTGCAGTCGCAATCTGGGAGAGCTCTACTCGGTGTTGCGGCAGCTGGATAGGGCGTCGCTGAGCGAGCAGAGGCGGCTGACGGTGCCTTTTGTGAAACAGGTTTTGGGGTTGTGAGGGGCCTGATCTGTTCTACGTAATCTACTAAGGGGGCAGAGTAGTTTCCCTACTCTGCCCCTGATTCATGTGAGATGGTCGAAAGGGCGGAGCTTACAAGCGCTCGTCGAGTTTCATGTTGGCTTTGAAATTTTTGCCGTTTTCCACGTAGTGGTCGGCTCCGACTTTCAGCATCTCTGCGGCTTCGGGGCCCAGTTGGGTTTTGATCTTGGCGGGTGAGCCTACAACCAGGCTGTTGTCGGGAATTTCCATGTTTTCCAATACCAGCGCGTTGGCGCCGATTATGCAGTTCTTGCCGATTTTGGCACCGTTAAGGATGACCGCGTTGATGCCCACCAGAGAGTTGTCGCCGATGCTGCAGCCGTGCACCATGGCCTTGTGACCCACGGTGACGTTTTTACCAATGGTCAGTGGCAGGCCCGGGTCGGTGTGCAGTACCGCGCCGTCCTGAACGTTGCTGTTTTCACCGATGGTGATGGTGTCGCAATCGGCGCGAATCACTACGTTAAACCAGATGCTGACGTTGTTTTCCAGTACAACGGAGCCTACTACC